>NZ_WVTE01000280.1:0-26593 GCF_009939605.1 Rhodococcus sp. YH1
CCTCGAAGGCCTCACGGGTCATCAGCTCGTCGCCCGGGTCGAGGACAACAAGATCGGCAACGAGCTGCACGTCGTCCGCGACGGCGAGGAGGCGCTGGACTTCCTGTACCAGCGCGGCGAGCACGTCGGAGCGCCGCGTCCCGACCTGATCCTGCTCGACCTCAACCTGCCCAAGTACGACGGGCGCCAGGTCCTCGAGAAGATCAAGTCCGACCCGGACCTGTCCGACATCCCGGTCGTGGTGCTGACCACCTCGGCCGCCGAGGAGGACATCCTGCGCAGCTACCGGCTGCACGCCAACGCGTACGTCACCAAGCCGGTGGACCTCGACCAGTTCATCGGGGCGGTCCGGCAGATCGACGAGTTCTTCGTCCAGGTGGTGCGGCTGCCCCGCCGCCGAAACTAGCGATGCCGGCAACTACGGTCGCCGACAACTACGGTCGCCGCTAGATACTCCAGCGCATGGTGACGACGGTCCCGGTGTCGGCCGGGGCCACGGTCGCCGTGTCGGCCAGGGACTTGATCAGCGTGAGACCGTGTCCGCGCGAGCTGGTGCCCGGGTCGGTGTCGTTCGCGCGCCAGCTGCCGCGGTCGATGATGGCGACCTCGACCTGACGGTCGCCCGGAATCAGCGTCGCCTCGAGGTCGAGGGTGCCCGACGCACCGTCGCGGTAGGCGTGCTCGACGGCATTGGCGAGGGCCTCGTAGCTGGCCAGCAGCACGTCGCGGGTCAGCTCGGGGCGCACGTGCACCGCGTCGAGCCAGCGCTCCAGGGCCCGCCGCAGCACGGTCAGCTGACCGGGCTCGGCGCGCACGCGCCGATAGGCCAGCGTGACCGAGTCGCACAGCGGGGTGTTCTGCGGCGAAAACATCGTCTGTACTCTAACCCGTCGCGCCGGGCGCCATCGGCCACGAGGGTCCCCGGCGGCGGAGGGGTCCGTCAGATCGGTAGCCGCAGCTCCGGCGGCACTTCGATCGTGGGCAGGGGCGGCAGCGGCGGCAGTGTCGGTACCGGGATGTTGAGCCCGGGGATCAGCGGCGGCGGCGGGGCGGTGGCCACCGGCGGGGGCGGCACCACCCGCTCCGTCGTGGACTCCTCGGTCGGCGGCACGGTGGTCGTCGTCGGCGCCGGCGCCGGCGCGACGGCAGGCGCCGGCTGCGGGGTCCGCGGCGGCGTCGTCACGATCACCTCGGTCGGCCGGGGCTCCGACTCGTCGTCGCCGGCGAAGGTGTTCTGTGCGCCCAGCGCCAGCCCGATCATGGCCACCACACCCAGGGCGGTGCCGGCCAGCCCGGCCCCGCTGATCTGGCGGCCCGACACGTGCGGGCCGGGCGCGGTCGCCGCCCGCTTCCACGCCGGCGCCCGCTCCGGCGGCCCGGCGTCGTCCACCGCGGCCGGCGCGGGTGTCTCGGTCCGCGCGAGCCGCTCGGTGCGCTGCGGCGCCACTCCGCGCGGCGGGACGATGCGTTCGGTCGCCCCCGGCGGGACGATCAGTTCGGTGACCGCCGACGCGGCGGAGCCCGCGGCGACGGCGCGCAGGGCGCCGCCCTTGGCCAGGACGAGTTCGGGTTCGTGCGGCACCACGACGGGCAGCTTCATCCACGTCTCGAGCACCCGGCGCACCAGCCGGACGTGGGCGCCGCCGCCGAGCAGCACGATCGTCTCGGGCCGGGCGCCGGACCGGTGCACGACGTCGCGCAGGAACCGCGCGGAACCCTCCACGAGCGGGGTGATCAGCGGGTCGAAGGTCTCGAGGGACATGAGGATCACGCCGGCGGTGCCCGGCACGGCGACGGCGTCGCTGCCGGACAGCTGTTCCTTGGCCGTGCGGCACTGGGCGACGAACTCCTCGTCCTCCGGGTCGTCGGGTCGCCACACCCCGTCCGAGCCGAGCTGGTGCAGGCGCACCGCGTCGTCGAACAGGCGGCCGGAGACGGTCCTGGTGCGTTCGGTGTGCACGGCACCGGTGGTGCGGTCGACGACGGTGACGGTGAGCCCGGAGGCACCCAGGTCGTAGAGCACCGCGACGTCACCGGGGAGCTCGCCGGTGGCCCGCAGGTAGGCCAGGGCCGACTCGGACTCGCCGACGAGGGTGTAGCGGTCGAGTCCCTGCTCGGCCATCGCGGCGCGGAGCCGCTCGGCGTCGGCGCCGTCGCGGTACACCAGGCCCACCCGCTCGACGGTGTCGCCCGCGATGCCGGCCTGCACGAGCACGCCCACGGTCTGCGCCGCGAGCCGTGCCGGATCGTCCTGCCTGGTCTCCACCACCTGGAACTGGTAGCCCGCGGCGGGCGCGGCCGGATCGATCGGACGAACGATCCGGACGGCACTCGTCCCTGCGGTCACCCCGAGAACCGAACTCATCAGCCGCCTTCTGATTGTGTTTTGCGCCGCACATCCACCCCCGGCGCATCCCGACCGCCCGATGCTACCGAACGGTCCGGACACGCCCACCCGGCGAATCGGACACACGCCGTCACAACCGGACGAGCGACCCGTGTGCTGCCTAGGATCGAGCGATGCGGGTTCTGTACGTCTGTACCGGGAACATCTGCCGATCGCCCACCGCCGAGCTGTTGACCACCGCATACGCGACGGAAACCGGCCGGAGTGAGCTGTCCGCGCACAGCGCCGGCACCCGCGGCATGGTCGGGCGGCCCATGGAGCCGACGGCCGCGCTCGTGCTGCGCCAGCTCGGCGGCGAGCCCGACGGTTTCGTCGCCCGGCGCCTGTCGCCGCACATCGCCCAGGACGCCGACCTGGTGATCACGATGGCCGAGTCGCATCGGGGGGCCGTGCTGCAGGCGGCGCCGCGGATGCTCAAGCGGACGTTCACGCTGCGCGAGGCCGCGCGGCTGCAGCAGCTCAGCGGCGCCGAGACCGTCGCCGAGCTCGCCACCGCCCGGGCGCAGTTCCCCGCGCCCGGACCGGAGGACGTCACCGATCCGATCGGTCTGGACGAGGACACGTTCGTCGCCGTCGGGACCGAGATCGCCGATCTGCTGCTACCGCTGCTCGCCCGGATCCACGACTGACCCGTTGCGCGGGCCCTGCATGGGCGACGGCGCGACGGGCCGCGACACCGCCGTCGGCACCGCCTGCTCGCGGTAGGCGGGGTCGGCGGTGTACGCCTGCGGGGCCCGGTAGTGCTGTCCCGGCTGCGCGTCGTCGTGGTCCGGCCCGCCCCGGTGCGGCTGCTCCGGCCGGTACGGTTCCGGCCGGTTCTGCTCCTCGCGGTAGCGGCGTCCGCCGGTGGTCTGTGCAACAGGCCCCGGCTGCACGGGCGCCGATCCGGCCGGGGCGGGCGTCGACGCAGGGGCCGTGGCCTTCTTCGCCGACTCGTCGGACTCGTAGTAGTACCGGTACTCGTAGGCGCCGCGGCCCTTGTTCGGCGTCATCGTGATGATGGTGCCGAGCAGGTGCGCGCCGGCGCTGCCCAGGTTGCCGACCGCGCGGCTGAGCTGCTCGCGGGTGGTCTTGCCGTGGCGAGCGATGAGCAGCGCGCCGTCGGTGGCCGCGGCGAGCACGACCGAGTCGGTGACGGGCAGGACCGGCGAGCCGTCGATGATCACGTACTCGAAGCGCGCCCGCAGGTGGTCGATGACGTGCTTGGCGGTTTCGGAGCCGAGCAGCTCGCTGGGGTTGGGCGGCAGCGCCCCGGAGGCCAGCACCCACAGGCCCTCGTACTGGCTGGGCTGCAGCACGTCCTCCAGACCGGCCTGGCCCGACAGCACGGTGCTGAACCCGACGTCGCCGACGACCCCGAGGTACTTCGACACCCGCGGCCGACGCAGGTCACCCTCGACGAGCACCACGGAATGACCGGCCTCCGCGAGCACCAGCGCGGTGTTGATGGCCGTGGTGGTCTTGCCCTCGGCCGGCAGGGCGCTGGTGACGACGATGACGCGCGGCGGGTTGTCGACGTCGAGGAACTTGAGGTTGGTGCGCATCTCCCGGTACGCCTCCGCGCTGCCGGAGTTCGACTCCTGGAAGTCGATCGCCGCGTGCTCCTGCCGTTCCTTGTCGAGGGGGATGGTGCCCACCAGGCCCGTCCCGGCGAGCTCCTCGACCGTCTTGCGGTCCTTGACGGTGTTGTCGAGCCGGTCGCGCAGCACCGCGAGGGCGATGCCGAGGAGCAGGCCGACGGCGAGGCCGAGCGCGAGGTTGCGCTTCGTCTTCGGCGAGACCGGGGTCACCGGGGTGTCGGCGTGCTGCTCGACGACGACCCGCGCGGTGGGCTCACCGCCGTTCTCGGGGGTCTCGAGCTCGCGCGCCATGACGACGAACTCGTCGGAGAGGGCGTTGGCGAGGTCCCGGGCCCGCTCCGGCGACTCGTCGTCGACCTTGACGTCGACGAGGACGGTGTCCGGGGCGGACGATGCGGTGACCTTTCCGGCGAGCTGCGACGGCGTGACGTCGGACAGGCCGAGCCGGTCGAGGGTGCGCTGCGCCAGCGTGGTGCCGGTGAGCAACTTGGTGTAGGAGGCGACGCGCTGCTGCGAGAACAGGTTGCCCTGGTAGATCTCGTTGACCGAGGCCCCGGAGGAGGTGGAGACGAACAGCCGGGTGCTCGCCTGGTAGATCGGGGTGGTGAGCAGGGAGGCTCCGAGCGCACCGAGTACCGCCACCACGGTCGTCACGGCGACGATCTTCCATCGCGCCTGCAGGATGCGTAGGTAGTCGTGTACTTCCATTACGGTGTCTCCCTCGTTGCTGTGACACTGTCGGTGCACCCTACGGGCGCGGAAATCTGTCGTTCGGTCAGGTGCCGGGCGAGCGTGGGGCCGATCAGGGCCAGCGCGCCGGGGGTGGTCAGGTCGGAGTGCGGGTAGGGCACGTCGTGCTCGGTGACGCGGCGGACGTGGCGCCGCCAGCTCGCCGCGAGGTCGGGTCCGGTCTGCCCGCCGGGCCGGGCCCGGAACAGCAGCGCGTCGCCGTCGAGGACGCGGGGGGTGTGCGCGGTGACGGCCTCCTCCAGCGCGGCGCCCGCGGCCAGAGCCCGCTCCCGGATCTCGGCGACGAACGTCGACGGCAGGCCGGGCACCTCGAGTTCGACGACGGGTTCGTCCGGCAGGGCCGCGACGTCGGGGAGGGTGTCGGGGGTGAGCGTGTCGAGCAGGATCAGCGACGCCACCTGCTGCCCCGCCTCGTGCAGTTGCACGGCCATCTCGTGCGCGATGGTGCCGCCGAGGGACCAGCCCAGCAGGTGGTAGGGGCCTTCGGGCTGGACGGTGCGGATCCGGTCGAGGTAGCGGGCGGCGAACTCGGCGACGGTGCGCGGCAGCGGCGCGAGCCGGGTGGCCTGCAGCCCGTACAGCGCGACTCCGGGCAGGTGCGGCGCGAGTCCCGTGTAGCACCACGACATTCCGCTGATCGGGTGGACGCAGAACAGCGGGGTGCCGCCGGGGCGCCCCGCGAGCGGCACGAGCGTGGCGAGCGGGTCGGTGTCGTCGCCGCCGTGGTCGATCCGGTCGGCGAGGTCGGCGACGGTGGGTGCGGTGAGCAGCCAGTCGAGCGGGACGTCGCGGTCGAGTTCGGCACGCAGGTCGGCGGCGACGGCGACGGCCCCGAGCGACGTGCCGCCGAGGTCGAAGAACCCGAGGTCGGCGGACACCGATCCGGGGGGCCGGCCGAGGTGCCGGGCGAACACGGCGGCGACCGTCTCGGCCGTCGCCCCGTCGAGTGGCACGAATCCCTCTGCGGGCGAGGCGAAGTCGGGCCGGGGCAGCGCGGCGCGGTCGACCTTGCCGGACGGCAGCAGCGGCAGCGCGTCGACGACGGTGATCGCGGCGGGCCGCAGCGCGCGCGGCAGGTGCGCGGCCACGCGGGTGCGCAACGCGGCGGCGTCGGCGCTGCCCTGCGCGTAGGAGGCGAGGACGGTTTCGCCCGCGGGGCCGGGCACGGCGACGGTGACGGCGGCCTCGACGCCGTCGGCGGCGGTGAGCACCGCGTCGATCTCGGCGGGTTCGACGCGGATGCCGTGCAGCTGGATCTGCTCGTCGACGCGGCCGAGGACGTCGAGTTCGCCGTCGGCGGTGACGCGCGCGAGGTCGCCGGTGCGGTACAGGCGCGCACCCGGCTCGCCGTGCGGGTCGGCGACGAATCTGGTTGCGGTGAGCCCGCTTCGGCCGTGGTAGCCGCGGGCCAGGCCCGCCCCGGTCACGTACAGCTCACCGATCACCCCGGCCGGGACGGGGTGCAGGCGCGCGTCGAGGATGTGGGCGGTGGCGCCGGCGACGGGGGCGCCGACGGTGGGCCGGGCGCCGGGGTCGAACGGCCCGCCGAACGACACGGCGATCGTGAACTCGGTGGGCCCGTACCCGTTGAGCAGACGGTGCCGCCGCCAGCGTTCGACGACGGGCGCGGTGAGCGCCTCGCCCTCGGACAGGACGGTGACCGGGCGCCCCAGCGCGTCCGGGTCGAGGGTGGCCAGCACGGTGGGGGTGGCGACCACGTGGGTGACGTGCTCGTCGACGATCAGCCGCTGCAGCGCCGCTCCGGCATAGACGTGGTCGGGGGCGACGACGAGGGTCGCGCCGTGCGCGTGGGCGGCGAGCAGTTCGAACACCGACGCGTCGAAGGTGTGCGACGCCGCGTGCAGCACCCGGCTGCCCGGCGCGACGCCGAGGACGTGCCGCTGCGCGTCGACCACGGCGGTCAGGCCGCGGTGCGGCACGGCGACACCCTTGGGGGTGCCGGTGCTCCCGGACGTATAGATCAGATACGCGGTGTCGTCCGGATGCGGCTCCGCCGCAGTGTCGTCCGGATGCGGCTCCGCCGCGGTGTCGTCCGGATGCGGTTGCGGCGCAGGGATTTCCCGCGCCTCCCACTCGCCGGTCAGGTCAACCCAGTCGATGCCCTCCCCCACCGGTTCGGCACCTGCCACGGTCAACCCGACGGTGGCGCCGCTGTCGCGCAGGACGGTCTCGACGCGGGCGGGCGGCTGCGCCGGGTCGACGGACACCCACGCCGCGCCGGTCCGGGCGACGGCCCACACCGCGAGCGGCCAGCATTCCCCGCGCGGCACGGCCACGGCGACCACGTCGCCGCGGGTCACGCCGCGGGCGCGCAGTTCCCCGGCGACGACGTCGGCGCGGGCGTCGAGCCCGGCGTAGGTCCAGGCGACGGCCCCGGCCCGCACGGCGATGGCGCCGGGGTGGGTGCGGGCGGTGGCGGCGAGGAGCTGCGGCAGCGTGCGCGGCGCCGCGGCGGGCGCGGACAACGGTGCCGGCGCGGAGGCGGCGAGGTCGCCGACGGCGGTGCCGGGGTCGGCGAGCGCGGCGCCGAGCAGCGCGACGTAGTCGTCGAGCAGCGCGCCGGCGGTGGCGGGGTCGAACAGGTCGGTGGCGTACACGAGGCGCACGTCGATGCCGCCGTCGCCGTCGCGTTCGGTGACGTCCCAGGTGAGGTCGAACTGCGCGGCCGGGGTGCCGGCGTCGAATTCGCGCACGCGCAGGCCGGGCAGCTGCGGCAGGTCCTCCCCCGCGGGCACCGTGCGGTGGGCGAGCAGCACCTGGAACAGCGGATGGTGGGTGCCGCGGACCGGCGCGACCCGCGCGACGACCCGGTCGAACGGGACGTCCGCGTGCGCGAGGGCGTCGAGGTCGGTGGTGCGGATGCGGCGCAGGAGGTCCCCGAACGGCTCGTCCCCGGCGACGGTCGTGCGCAGGGTGAGGGTGCCGACGAACATGCCGACGAGGGCGTGCAGGCGCGGGTCGGCGCGCCCGGCGACGGCGGTGCCGACGGCGATGTCGGCGCGGCCGCTGCGGCGGGCGAGCAGCGCGGCGAGCGCCGCGTGCAGCACCATGAAGCCGGTCGCGTCGTGGGCCCGCGCGACGTCGCGGACGCGGCGGTGGGTGCCGGCGTCGAGGTGGGCGGTGACGGCGCCGCCGCGGTGGCTGGGCCGCGCGGGCCGGGGCCGGTCGGTGGGCAGCGGCAGCGGCGTGTCGGGCAGGCCCGCGAGAGTCGTTGCCCAGTGGTCGAGTTGGCGGGCGGTGAGGCTGTCCGGGTCGGCGGGGTCGCCGAGCAGGTCGCGTTGCCAGCGGGCGTAGTCGCGGTAGCGCACGGGCAGCGGCCACCAGATCGGTTCCGCCCCGGCGAGGCGGGCGGCGTAGGCGTGCTGCAGGTCGGTCAGCAGCGGCGCGACGGAGCCGCCGTCGAACGCGATGTGGTGGACCGCGGCGGCGAGCACCCATTCGTGGGCGCCGAGTTCGATCAGCCGGATCCGCAGCGGCGCGTCGGCGGTGAGGTCGAACGGCGCGGTGATCACCTCGGCGACGGCGGCGGCCGGGTCGGTGCCCGGAACCGCTTCGAGCACAGGCGGATCGACCTCGGCTGCGACGCCGTCGGGGTAGGCGGTGCGCAGGATCTCGTGCCGGGCGGCGACGTCGGCGACGGCCGCGGCCAGCGCGGCGGTGTCGAGGTCGCCGGTCAGGTGCAGCGCGACGGGCACGGTGTAGGCGGCGCTGCCGGGCTCGGCGCGGCCGAGCAGCCACAGTCGCTGCTGCGCGGGCGCGAGCGGGGTGGGGGCGTCGTCGTCATAGCGGCGCAACGGGATCCGGGTGCGGTCGCCGTCGCGGATGTGGGCGGCGAGTGCCGCGAGGGTCGGTGCCTGCAGCACGGCACGGGCGGGCACGTCGGTGCCGAAGGCGTCGGCGAGGCGGGCGGCGAGGACGACGGCGGACAGCGAATCACCGCCGGCGGCGAAGAACCCGGCGTGGATGTCGGGCCGGGCGCCGAGCACGCTCTCGGCGACGGTGACGACGAGGTCCTCGACGTCGGTGAGCGGCCGGTCGTCGGCGGGCGCGTCCCCGGCGGTGTCGAGGTCGCGCAGGGCTGCGGTGTCGACTTCGCGCAGGGCTGCGGTGTCGAGTTTGCCGTTGACGGTGGTGGGCAGTTCCGGCAGCAACCGCAGCCGCGTCGGCATGCGGTGCGGCGGCACCACGTCGGTGAGCTCAGCGAGCACGCGGCTCGGCTCGACACTCGGATCGGCGGCGGCGAAGGCGAGGAGCGCACCGCCCGCGGCCAGCGCGACGGCGTGCCGGATGCCGGGCTGCGCGAGCAGGGCGGCCTCGAGTTCCCCGGGTTCGATGCGCACGCCGCGGACCTTGAGCTGCCGGTCGGTGCGGCCCCGGAAGGCGAGGGTGCCGTCGGGACGGCGGTGCACCAGGTCGCCGGTGCGGTAGCGGCGGGTGCCGCCGGGGGCGGCGACGAACCGCTGCGCGGTGAGCGCGGGGGCGCCGAGGTAGCCGAGCGCGACGGATTCCCCGGCCAGGTACAGCTCGCCGACGGCGTCGTCGGGCACCGGGCGCAGGCGGGCGTCGAGCACGTGCGCGACGGTGCCGGGGACGGGCCGGCCGATGCCGCCGCGGCCGTCGACGTCGGTGAGGGTCGCGACGATGGTGGCCTCGGTGGGTCCGTACGCGTCGAGCATGTGCCGGCCGTCGGTCCAGCGGGCGGCGAGCGCGGGCGGCAGGGTTTCGCCGCCGGACGCGACGACCCGCAGGTCGGGCAGCTCGTGCGGGTCGAGGGTGCCGAGCACCGCCGGAGTGGACAGGTAGTGGGTGATGCGCTGCGCGCGCAGCAGCCGCTGCAGGTCCTCCCCCGCGTACACCTCCGGCGGGGCGACGACGAGGGTCGCGCCGGTGGTGTGGGCGAGCAGGATCTCGAGCAGGGCCGCGTCGAACGCCGGGTGGTAGCCCTGCAGCACGCGGTTGCCGGGTCCGACGCGGTAGCGGCGGGCGGCCTCGGCGGCGAGCGGGGCGAGGCCGGCGTGGGTGACGGCGACGCGCTTGGGCGCCCCGGTCGAGCCCGAGGTCGACACGACGTACGCGACGTTCGCCGGCGCCGGGCCGGCCGCGTCGGGGGCGCCGGTGAACGCGGCGCCGGTCTTGGTGATCGCCCACAGCCGCAGCACGTACTCGAGGCCGCGGGGCCGGTCGATGGGCACGACGGTGCCGGGGCCGGCGCCGGCGGCGCGCAGTTCGTCGGCGAGCGCGTCGGAGCGGGCGTCGAGTTCGCGGTAGGTCAGGGCGGTGTCGCCCTCGCGCAGGGCTTCCCGGTCGGGGTGCGCGGCGGCGGTGGCGCGCAGCAGGTCCGGCAGGGGTCGGGCCGGGGCGGGGGCGGCGCCGGTCAGCGGCGCGGCGGGACGGTCGACGGGCAGGTCCCCGACGGTGGTGCCGGGCGCGGCGACGAGGTGCCGCAGGACGGCGACGAACCGGTCCGCGAGCCGCCGCGCGGTGGGTCCGGCGAACCGCGACGCGTCGTGCACGAGGGTGCCGGCGTAGCCGTCCGCGGCGGGCGCGAACGCGAACTGCAGGTCGAATTTCGGTGCGCCGCGGACGATCTCCTCGGCCTCGACGGTGAGGTCCCCGATCCGGGTGGGGGCGAGGGTGAAGTCCTGCAGGGCGAGCGCGACCTGCGGGGCGCGGCCGGGTAGGCCGGCGAGGATCTGCTCGTAGGGCACCCCGGCGTGGTCGAGGGCGGCGACGTCGAAGTCGCGGACCTGCGCGAGGAGCCCGGCGAACGGCATGTCGGGTTCCACGCGGGCGCGCAGCACGAGGGTCTCGAGGAACGGGCCGACGAGGTCCTCGACCTGCGCCCAGCGGCGGGCGGAGACCACGGCGGCGACGGCGACGTCGTGTCCGGCGCCGACGCGGGCGAGCAGCACCGACAGCGCGGCGTGCAGCACCATGAACTCGGTGGCGCCGTGGGCCCGCGCGAGCTCGGCGATCCCGGCGCGCACGTCGGCGGGCACCTCGAACGCGACGGTCCCGGCCTCCTGCTCCGACAACTCCGTCTCCGAATACGCTGCCTGCGTGGGTAATTCGACCGGGTCGAGTTCGTCGAGGGCGCGCCGCCAGTGCGCGGCGTCCGCCTCCGGGATCCCGCGCGCCTGTTCCCACAGCGCGTAGTCGGCGTACTGCAGCGGCAGCGGCTCCCACCGCGGCGCCTGCCCGGCCGCGCGGGCGGCGTAGGCGACGGCGAGGTCGCGCAGCAGCGGCGCGAGCGACGCCCCGTCCGCCGCGGCGTGGTCCACGGTCAGGCGCAGGCGCCGTGGCGTCTTTTCGGTCCCCTCGAGGTCCCAATGGACACCACGGTCTGCCAGGACCTGATGCGGGCCCTGCTCGTCGACGACGATGCGGGTGCGCAGGATCTCGTGCCGCGCCACGACGTCGCCGAGCGCGGCCTCGAGGGCGGGCACGTCGAGCGGGCCGGTCAGGCGCACGTCGGCGCGCAGCAGGTAGGCGTCGGGGTCGAGGCGGCTGAGCCCCCACAGGCGACGTTGCGCCCGGCTGAGCGGGATCCGGGCGGGGCGCGGGTGGACGGGCACCGGCCCGGCCTCGACGTCGAGTCCGCCGGCGTCGAGCGCGGCGGCGAGCCCCTCGACGGTGGGGTTCTCGAAGATCAGCCGCAGCGGCACGGCGACGCCGGTCTCCTCGCGCAGCCGGCCCACGAGCACGGTCGCGAGCAGCGAGTTGCCGCCGACGGCGAAGAAGTCGTCGGTCCTGCCGACCGGGGAGTCGAGCAGTTCGCCGTAGACCCGCGCGACGAGCGCCTCGGTCCCGGTGCCGGGCTCGTCGCGCCCGCCGAGGTCGGGGGCGGGCAGCCGCGCGACGTCGAGCTTGCCGTGCGCGGTGCGCGGCACCGCGTCGAGCGGCACGACGGCGACGGGCACGAGGTGGGCGGGCAGGCTCTGCCGCAGCCGCCCGCGCGCGTCCTCGGCGTCGACGCCGGCGGGCACGACGTAGGAGACGAGCGCCCCGTCGCGCACGACGGTCGCGGCCTGTTCGACGCCGGGCACGGTCCGCAGCGCGGCGTCGACCTCGCCCGGTTCGATGCGCACGCCGCGCAGCTTGACCTGATCGTCGCTGCGCCCCACGAACCGCAACGCGACCCCGCCGCCCGTGCGCGTTTCTGGTAGCTCCGACGACCGGAAACGCGCACGGGCCCAGCGGGCCAGGTCGCCCGTGCGGTACCGGCGACGACCGCCGTCGGCGGCGACGAACCGCGTCGCGGTGCGGCCCGGGTCGTCGCGGTACCCGTCGGCGAGCCGCTCCCCCGCCAGGTACAGCTCGCCGGCCACGCCGGTGGGCACGGGCCGCAGCCGTTCGTCGAGCACGACGGCCTGCACCGCGCGCACGGGGGTGCCGATCACGACGTCCGCGCCGGGCGCCAGCGGCGGCGAACAGGTGGCGAAGACGGTGGCCTCGGCGGGGCCGTAGCCGTTGTAGAGGCGACGGCCCGCACCCCACCGGGCGACGAGCTCGTCGCTCACGGCCTCGCCGCCCAGCATGAGCACCCGCAGGTCGGGCAGCGCCCGCGGCGGCACAGTCGCCAGCGCCGACGGGGTGACGCACGCGTGCGTGATGCGCTCGCCGGCGAGCAGGTCGGCGAGGGCGTCGCCGCCGTACGCGTCGGGCCCGGCGACGACGAGGGTCGCGCCGGCGGTGCCCGCGACGAGCAGCTCGAGCATCGCCGCGTCGAAGCTCGGCGACGCGACGTGCAGCATCCGGTCGCCGGGCGCGGCGGCGAACCGCTCGGCGAGGTCCTCGGCGAGGGCGCTCACCCCCCGGTGGGTGATGGTGACGCCCTTGGGGTTTCCGCTGGTACCGGAGGTGAACACCAGGTAGGCGGGCGCGCCGGAGCCCGGGCCGGCCCCCGCGACACCGCCACCGTGAAAGCCGTCACCGTGAAAGCCGTCACCGTGAAAGCCGGCACCGTGGGAGCCGGCGACATCGAGCCACGTCACGGCGGCGGGCAGCGACCCGCGGTGCGCGGCGCCGGTGACGCCGACGGTCGCGTCGCCGAGCATCGCGGCGAGCCGCGCGGCGGGCTGGGCGGGGTCGACGAGCATCGGGGCGGCGCCGAGCCGGGCGATGCCCCACACGGCGACGACGGAGTCGAGCGAGCGGGGCAGCGCGCACGCGACGGCCGTGCCGGGCCGGGCCCCGGCGACGTGCAGCCGGGCGGCGAGCGCGTCGGCGCGCGCGAGCAGCTGCGGGTAGGTCAGTTCGGTGTCGCCGTCGCGCACGGCCACACCGTCGCCGCCGCGGGCGGCGCCGGCGGCCAACCACTGCCACAGCGTCCGCGCCGGGGCCGGCTCGGGGCCGGCGGCGGGGACCAGCGCGGCGCGTTCCCGCTCGGTGAGCAGGTCGATGTCGCCGATCCGCACGGCCGGGTCGGCGACGGCGGCCCGCAGGATCGCGACGTACCGGTCGGCGAACGCGGCGACGGTGCCCGCGTCGTACAGGTCGGTGGCGTAGGCGAATTCGAGGTCGACGCCGGTGCCGGTCTCGGTGACGACGAGCTGGACGTCGAAGTTGGCGTGCTCGTCGGCCACCGGCAGCACCCGCGCGGTCAGGCCGGGCAGCTCGAAGGCGTCGACGGTGGGGCGGCGCAGCGACAGGGCGACCTGGAACAGCGGGTGCCGGGCCGGGTTGCGGGCGGGATTGAGGCGTTCGACGAGGGTCTCGAACGGCGCGTCGGGGTGGGTGTAGGCGGCGAGGTCGCGGGCGTGGACCTCGGCGAGCAGGTCGGCGAAGGAGGCGTCCGGGTCGACGGGGGTGCGCAGGACGAGGGTCCCGGCGAACATGCCGACGAGGGCGTCGAGCTGCGGGTCGCCGCGCCCGGCGACGACGGTGCCGACGGCGATGTCGTCGCCGGCGCCGTGCCGGGCCAGCAGCACGGCCAGCGCCGCGTGCAGCACCATGAACGTCGTCGCGCGACCGTCCCGGGCGAGCCGCGAAACACCTTCGGCGACGACGGGATCCACCGTCACCCGGTGGGTGGCACCGCGGCCGGTCGGGCGCGCGGGCCGCGGCCGGTCGCCGGGCAGGGTCACCTCGTCGGGCAGGCCGGCGAGCACGGTCGTCCAGTGCGCGAGCTGGCCGTCGGCGCCGGCGCGCTGCCAGCGGCTGAAGTCGGTGTACTGCACCGGCAGCGGCGCCCACCGCGGCGCCTGCCCGGCGAGCCGGGCGGTGTAGGCGTCGACGAGGTCGCGCAGCAGCGGGGTGAGCGACCATTCGTCGGCAGCGATGTGGTGTACCACCACCGCGAGCACGTGCCGCCGCGGTGCGAGCCGGTACAGCCGCATCCGCACCGGCGTCTCGCGGGTGAGATCAAAGCCGGGGGCGGCGAACTCGCGGACGAACTCGTCGAGCCCCTCGGCGGGCACGGCGACGGGCTCGAGTCCGGGCCGCGCGACGGGCCGCACCACCTGCGCGGTGGCGTCGGGGTACACGGTGCGCAGGGTGCGGTGCCGGTCGAGGACGTCGGCGACGGCGGCGGTGAGCGCCGCGACGTCGAGCCGGCCGTCGAGCCGCACCGCGAACGGCAGGTTGTAGCTGCCGGATCCGGGGTCGAGCCGGTTGACGAACCACAGCCGCTGCTGCGCCGGCGACAGCGGCGCCGGGGTGTCGTCGCCGGCCGCGGCGAGCGGGGCACGGCGACGGCCGGTGCCGGCGCGGGCGGCGAGGAGCGCGGCGAGGTCGGCGACGGTGGCGGCGTCGAACACGTCGCGGACGGTGACGTCGACGTCGGCGATGTCGGCGAGGCGCCCGGCGAGGCGGGTCGCGAGCAGCGAGTTGCCGCCGAGGTCGAAGAAGTCGTCGCCGGCGCCGACGGGCCCGGCGCCGAGCAGTTCCCGGTACACCTCGGCGACGAGTTCCTCGAGCGGCCCGTGCGGGGCGAGGCCGCCGGTGGGGTCGACGGCGGGTGCGGGCAGGGCCGCGCGGTCGAGCTTGCCGTTGGCGGTGCGCGGCAGCGCATCCAGGGCGACGGCGGCGGCGGGCACGAGGTAGTCGGGCAGGGTGCGGCGCAGCGCGCGCAGCGCCCCGGTGGGTGAGCCGCCGAGGAGGTAGGCGACGAGCCGGTCGTCGCGCAGCACCACCACGGCCTGGGTGACGCCGTCGCAGCGCAGCAGGGCGGCCTCGATCTCGCCGGGTTCGATGCGGTAGCCGCGCAGCTCGAGCTGGTCGTCGGCGCGGCCCCGGTGGTGCAGCACCCCGTCGCGGCCGCGGCGGCCGAGGTCGCCGGTCCGGTAGCGGCGGGCGCCGCCGGGCGCGGCGACGAACCGGGTGGCGGTCAGGCCGGGGCGGCCGCGGTAGCCGCGGGCGAGTTGGCCTCCGGCGACGTAGAGTTCGCCGACGGTGCCGGGCGGGGTGCGGCGCAGCGACCGGTCCAGGATCTGCACGTCGATCCCGGGCAGCGGCCGCCCGACGCCGGGCTCGGCGGCGGGGCCGCGGGTGACGTGCACGGTGGTCTCGGTGATGCCGAACATGTTCACCGCGCGCACGTGCGGCCGGTCCGCGAGCCACGGCCGGACCCGCCCGGGGTCGAGGGCTTCGCCGCCGAAGATCAGCAGCCGCAGCGTGGGCAGCGCGGTGTCGACGGTGGCGAGCTGGCCGAACGCGGTGGGCGTCTGGTTGAGGACGGTGACGCCCTCGCCGTCGAGCAGCGCGGCGAACGCCCCTGGGTCGCGGGCGGTGTAGTGGTCGACGACGACGAGCCGCCCGCCAGTGGTCAGCGCCCCCCACATCTCCCACACGGAGAAGTCGAACGCCGGGGAGTGGAACAGGGTCCACACGTCGCGCGGGCCGAACCCGACGTCGCCGGTGGCGGCGAACACCGCCGCGGCGGCCTCGTGCCCGACGAGCACGCCCTTGGGGGTGCCGGTGGAGCCGGAGGTGTAGATCAGGTACGCGCCGGCACCGGCGGGCACGGCCGCGTCGAACGCGGCGCCGGCGTCCAGGCGTTGCCGAACCTCGGGCGCATCGACGTGCAGGAGAGCCACATCCGTGTCGACCGCGAACCCGGTGTCGCACAGCACCGCGGCGGGGGCGGCGTCGTCGAGCAGGGCGCGCAGGCGCGCCGGCGGGTGGGTGACGTCCAGCGGCAGGTACACGGCGCCGGCGCGGGCGACGGCGAGGATCGCCACCACCAGGTCGAGCGAGCGGGGCAGCGCGACGGCGACGACGTCCTCGACGCCGAGCCCGCGCTCGGCGAGCATTTCGGCGAGCGCCCCGGAGCGGGCGTGCAGCTGGGCGTAGGTCAGGGTGTCGGCGCCGTGGGTGAGCGCGACCGCGTCGGGGCGGCGGCGTGCCTGCTCGGCGACCAGCGCGGGCAGCGTGGCCGTGTCGGGGGCCGGCCGGGGTGCGGACGCGTCGTCGTCGGGGCCGAGCAGGTCGATGCCGCCGACGGCGACGGCCGGGTCGGCGGTGACCACGTCGAGGATGCGCAGCAGGAACGGCGCCCACGCGGCGACGGTGTCGTGGTCGAACAGGCCGCGGTCGTAGGTGAGCACCCCGTCGAGCCCGGTGGGGGTGCCGGCGGCGGAGCGGGTCTCGCGGACGGTGACCTCGAGATCGAATCGGGCCGTGCCGGTGGATATCTCGCGCACCCCGGTCACGCCGGGCACGTCGAGGCCGTCCAGCGCGAAGCTCTCGTAGGCGAGCATCACCTGGAAGACCGGGTGGTGCCGCGACGCGGAGGCGCCGAGGGCGTCGACGACCCGGTCGAACGGCACGTCGGTGTGCGCGAACGCGTCGAGGTCGACGCGGCGGGCGTCGGCGAGCAGTTCCGCGAACGTCGCGCGGGCCGGCACGGGCAGCCGCAGCGCGACGGTGCCGACGAACATGCCGGCCACGTCGTCGAGCATCGGGTCGACCCGCCCGGAGACGGGGGTGCCGACGGTGACGTCCTCGGCGGCGGCCAGGGTCGCGAGCAGCACGGCGAGCGCGGCGTGCACGACCATGAACGTCGTCGCGTCGTGGGCGCGGGCCAGCTTGTCGACGGCGGCGTGCAGTTCGGCGGGCACCGAGAAGCGCACGCGCCCGGCGGCGCCGTCGCCGTCGCCGCGCGGACGGTCGGTGGGCAGGGCCAGCAGCGGCGGGGCGCCGGCGAGGGTGCGGGTCCAGTGGGCGAGCTGGCGGGCGGCGAGGCTGTCGGGATCGGCCGGGTCGCCGAGCAGGGTGTGCTGCCAGCGGGCGTAGTCGCGGTAGGTGACGGGCAGCGGCGGCCACGCCGGGGTGCGCCCGTCGCGCCGGGCGGCGTAGGCGAGCGCGAGGTCGCGGCCGAGCGGCAGCAGCGACAGCCCGTCGACGGCGAGGTGGTGCAGCACCACCGCGAGGGTGTAGCCGGCGCCGGTGCGGTAGAGGCGGGTGCGCAGCGGCGGGTCGACGGTGAGATCGAAACCGGCGCGGGCGAATTCGGTGAGGGCGTCGTCGAGGTCGGCGGGTGTCGCGTGTGGCGCGAGGTCGAGGGCGACGCCGGGCAGCACCCGCTGCGTCGGCCCGTCCGGGCCGTCGGGGTGGACGGTGCGCAGCACGGCGTGCCGGGCGATCACGTCCGCGGCGGCGGTCGCGAGGGCGTCGAGGTCGGTGCCGGCGGCGAGGTCGACGGCGAACGCGACGTGGTCGCCGGGGGCGGCGTCGGCGACGTCGAGCCGGTTGGCGAGCCACATCCGCTGCTGCGCCGGCGCGAGCGGCACCGGACCGGTGTCGCCGGTCGGCAGCAGCGGAAGGCGTTCGCCGGCAATCGGATCGGACACGGCGACGGCGAGGCCGGCGATGATGGGGTGCTCGAAGATCTCCCGCACGCCGACGCGGTGGCCGGCGACCGCGCCGAGGCGCGCGGCGAGCTGGGTGGCGAGCAGCGAGTTGCCGCCGAGCGCGAAGAAGTCGTCGTCGGCGGCGACGGTGGGCAGGTCGAGCAGGTCGGCGACGACACCGGCGACGAGTTCCTCGGCGGCGCTGCGATATCCGGTGCTCGGGCGGTCCGGGTCTGCGGTGGGTTCGGGCAGCGCGGCGCGGTCGATCTTGCCGGTGCTCGTGAGCGGCAGCGCGTCGAGGACGGTGACCGTGGCGGGCACCATATGCCGCGGCAGCCGCGCGGCGACGAACTCCCGCAGCTCGGCCGGGTCGAGGCGGGCGGGGTCGGGACCGTGTACGTACGCGACGAGCGCCTCGCCCCGCACGACGGTGACGGCGGCGACGACCGCGGGATGCCCGGCGAGGGTGGCGTCGATCTCGCCGAGTTCGATGCGGAACCCGCGGAGCTTGACCTGATGGTCCACCCGCCCGACGAACTCGAGGGCGGCTCCGCCGCCGGTGTGTCCTTTGGGCTGCTCCGGCCGCCCAAAGGGCACACCGCTGCAGCGCACCCTGTCGCCCGTGCGGTACATGCGGCCACCGCCGAACGGGGACGCGACGAAGCGGCTCGCGGTCAGGCCCGGCATCCCGAGGTAGCCGCGGGCCAGGCCCGGCCCGGCGAGGTACAGCTCGCCGACCACGCCGACGGGCACGGGCCGCAGCCGCGGGCCGAGCACGAGCGCGGTGACGCCGTCGAGGCCGGTGCCGATGGTCAGCCGCTCCCCCGGCACGAGCGGCGCGCTGGCGGTGGCGAGCACGGTGGTCTCGGTGGGCCCGTACACGTTGAGCATGGTCCGGCCGGGCGCCCACCGGGCCGCGGTCTCGGCCGGCCACGCCTCGCCGCCGACGGCGAGCACGCGCAGCGCGTCCAGGCCCGCGGGGTCCAGTTGCGCGGGCACGGCCGGGGTGGAGAACCAGTGCGTGATGCGCTCGGCGCGCAGCAGTTCCAGCAGGTCCTCGCCGCCGTACACGTCCGGCGGCGCGACGACGAGCGTGCCACCGACCGCGGCCGCCATGAGGTATTCGAGCACCGACGCGTCGAACGCGGGCGACGCGAAGTGCAGCACCCGCGCCTGCGGGTCGAGGTCCATCCGGCTGCGCAGCGATGCGACGAGCGGCGCGAGCCCCCGGTGGGTGACGACGACCCCCTTCGGCGTGCCGGTCGAGCCGGAGGTGTAGACGAGGTACGTGGCGTGGTCGGGCCGCAGCGGACGCACCCGGTCGGCGTCGGTGATCGGGGCCGACCGCGCGGATCCCGCGTCCGGGTCGACGAGTGCGACGCCGTCGGGCAGCGACGTGCCGGGCCGGGCGACGACGTGCCGCACCCCGGCGTCGGCGAGGATCCGGGCGATCCGCACCGCGGGCTGCGCCGGGTCGACGGGCACGAACGCCGCCCCGGTCAGCGCGACGGCGGCCACCGCGCGCACCGAGTCCACCGACCGCGGCAGCAGAATCGCCACCCGATCCTCCGGGCCGAGACCGCGCTCGATCAGGTGCCACGCCAATGGTGTTGCGGCCGGGATCAACTCGATCGGCGCGCCGCCCGGAGCGCACACCAGCAGCGGGTGCGCGGCGAGCAGTTCCGGCAGGGTCGCGACCGGCCCGGGGTCTGCCAGGACGACCTCGGGAGCGCCGAGCTCGAGATCGCCGACGGGTGCCTGCGGCGCGGCGACGGCCGCGTCGAGCACCGCGTGCAGGCGGGCCACCGCGGCGGCGACCGTCGCGCGCTCGAACAGGGCACCGTCGTAGAT
Organism: Rhodococcus sp. YH1; assembly: GCF_009939605.1. Classification (NCBI taxonomy): domain Bacteria; kingdom Bacillati; phylum Actinomycetota; class Actinomycetes; order Mycobacteriales; family Nocardiaceae; genus Rhodococcus; species Rhodococcus sp. YH1. The sequence goes on from NZ_WVTE01000280.1 coordinate 19,401, forward strand.
CACCCGTCCGCACAGCGAGCCGTCGGGCAGCTCGCGCACCGCGACCTCCACGTCGAACCGGGCGCGGCCGGACGGGATCTCCTCGGCGCGCACGGCCAGGCCGGGCAGCGCGAGGTCGGGCACGGCGACGTTGTCGTAGGCGAGCATCACCTGGAACGGCGCGAACCCGAGCGCGTCGACGACGCGGTCGAACGGCACCGTCGCGTGCGCGTAGGCGTCGAGGTCCGCGCGACGGGCGGCGGCGAGCAGCTCGGTGAACGACGCGGCCGGGTCCACGTCGAGCCGCAGCGCGACGGTGCCGACGAACATGCCGACGAGACGCTCGAGGTCGGGGTGCTCGCGGCCGGCCGTGCCGGAGCCGACGGCGACGTCGCGCCCCCCGGTCCACGCCGACAGCCACACGGCGACGGCGGCGTGCACCGCCATGAACGCGGTGGCGTCGTGCGCGGCGGCCAGGCGGCGCAGCGCCTCGAACCGCGCGGCGGGGACGGCGAATTCGAGCGACTCGGCCGGTCCGGGGCGGCCGGGGCGGGGACGGTCGGTGGACAGCGTCGGCGCCTCGCCCAGCCCGGCGAGCGTGGTGGTCCAGTGCGCGAGTTCGCGGGCGGCGAGGCTGTCCGGGTCGTCCGCGTCGCCGAGCAGGGCGCGGTGCCAGCGGGCGTAGTCGGAGTACCGCAGCGGCAACCGCTCCCACCGCGGGCCGTGCCCGGCGGCGCGGGCGGCGTAGGCGGCGGCGAGGTCGAGGGTCAGCGGCACGAACGACGCGCCGTCCACGGCGATGTGGTGGGCGACGACGGCGAGCACGTGCCGGTCCGGGCCCACGCGCAGCAACCGCACCCGCAGCGGGATGCCGGTGGCGAGGTCGAACGGTGCGGCGGCCCACTCGGCGATCAGGGCGTCCACGTCGGCCGGGTCGACGGGTTCGACGTCGAGCGCGGGCAGCACCTCGGCCACGGGCCGGACCCGTTGCCGCGGGACGGGTTCGGTGTAGACGGTGCGCAGGACCTCGTGCCGGTCGAGGACGTCGCCGAGCGCGGCGCGCAGCGCGGCCGTGTCGAGGGTGCCGTCGAGGTGCAGCGCGAACGGTAGGTGGTAGGCGGCGGTGTCACCCTGCGCGAGCAGCCACAGCCGTCGCTGGGCGGGGGCGAGCGGCGCGGGCGTGTCGTCGTCCGAGCGGGTGGGCGCGGGCATCGCGGCGGCCGGTCCGGCGTCGACGGCCGCGGCGAGTCCGGCGACGGTGGGATGGTCGAACACGTCGCGCAGGTGCACGTCGCGGCCGAGCGCGACCCCGAGCCGCGCCGCGAGCTGTGCCGCGCCGAGCGAATGCCCGCCGAGGGCGAAGAAGTTCGCGTCCGCCCCCACCCGGTCGACGCCGACGATCTCGCACATCAGCTGCGCGACGAGCGTCTCGGTCGGGCCGGTCGGCGGCCGCGAGCCGGTGGCCGTGTCCACCGCGGGGGCGGGCAGGGCGCGACGGTCGATCTTGCCGCCCGGGGTGAGCGGCAGCGCGTCGAGGACGGTGACCGTCGCGGGCCGCAGGTAGGCGGGCAGGCGCTCGGCGAGGCCGACGTGCACGTCGTCGGGCTCGACGTCGCCGACGACGTAGGCCGCGAGGGTGTCGCCGTGGACGACGACGGCCGCATTGGCGACGCCGCCGAGACCCGCAAGCGCCGCCTCGACCTCGCCGGGTTCGATGCGGTAGCCGCGGATCTTCACCTGCCGGTCGGCGCGCCCGACGAACTCCAGTGCGGCCCCGCCGCCCGTGCGCGTTTCTGGTAGCTCCGACGACCAGAAACGCGCACGGCTCCAGCGCACCAGGTCTCCTGTGCGGTACACGCGACCGAACGGCGACGCGACGAACCGGGCCGCGGTCAGCGCCGGGTCGCCGAGGTAACCGCGGGCGACGGCCGGCCCACCCAGGTACAGCTCGCCGACCGCGCCGACGGGCACCGGATGCAGCCGCGCGTCGAGCACGACGGCCGTCACGCCGTGGACGGGTGCGCCGATGGGCACTCCCCCACCCGGCCGCAGCGGCTCGCTGAGCGTGGCGAGGACGGTGGTCTCGGTGGGCCCGTACGCGTTGAGCATCGTGCGCCCGCGCGACCACCGGTCGGCGACGTCGACCGCCAGGGCCTCGCCGCCCGCGTCGAGCATCCGCAGCGCCGGCAGGTCGGCCTCGGGCGTGACGGCCAGGACGGCGGGCGCGGTGATCGCGTGGGTGACGGCCTGCTCGCGCAGCAGCGCGGCCAGGTCCGGTCCGCCGACCACGTCGGGCGGGCAGACCACCAGGGTGGCGCCGGCGTCGAAGCACAGCAGCAGTTCCTGCAGCGACGCGTCGAAACTCGGGGCGGCCAGGTGCAGCACGCGCGACGTGGCGTCGGCCGGGTACCGCTCCCGCAGCGTCGCGACGAGGCCCGCGAGCCCGCGGTGGCTGACGGCGACGGCCTTGGGGGTGCCGGTGGAGCCGGACGTGTGGATCACCCAGGCGAGGTGGTCGGGGTGCAGCGGGCGCCGCCGTTCGCCCGCGTCGAACGGCGCCGACGCCGTCTCGCCGTCGGCCGGATCCACGCGGGTTACGCCGTCGGGCAGGGCGACGTCGTCGCCGCACACCGCGACGGGCACGTCGCGCAGCAGTTCGGCGAGCCGCAGCGCCGGGGTGCCCGGCTCGATCGGGGTATAGGCGGCGCCGGCTTTGGCGACGGCCCACAGCGCGACCACCGAGCCAGCCGAGCGCGGCAGCAGCACCGCGACCCGGTCGTCGGGTCCCGCGCCGCACGCAATCAGCCTGCGCGCGAGCGCAGTTGAACGCTCGTCCAGTTCTCGGTAGGTCAGCGTGACGGCGCCGTCGCGCACGGCGACGCGGTCCGAGCCGGCGTGCGCGGTGAGCACGTCGGGCAGCAGGCGTACGTCCTCGACGTGCGGGCCACGCGCGGGGACGAGGCCGGCGAGTTCGCCGGGCGCCGCGAGCGGCAGGTCGCCCACCGCGTGGTCGGCCGACCGCGCGAACGCGCCGAGGAAGTCGAGGAACCGGCGGTGGTGCCGGATGAGCGTCTCATCGCCGTACCGGCGCGGGTTGGCCTCGAAGTCCACCCGCGTGCTGCGCCCGGCGATCCCGGCGTACACGTTCACCGACAGGTCGTCGACCGGGCCTGTGGAGAGCAGGTTGTACTCGCCGGTGATGTCGCCGTACGCGTACTCCGGGTTGAACATCATCAGGTTCACCACGGGCCCGAACGCGCTGCGGGTCTCCCGGTGATCGCCGACGGCGTGCAGGTCGCGCAGCATGTCCTCGTAGCGGTACCGCTGGTGCCGCAGCGCCCCGGTCAGCTCCACCTGCACGCGCCGCACCAGGTCGGCGACGGTCACGTCCGGTTCCACGCCCACCCGCAGCGGCACGATGTTCGAGATCGAGCCCGCCGAGCGGCGCAGCGGCGCGGTGGTGCGGGCCGAGACCGGCAGGCTCAGCGCGACGTCCGTGGTGCCGGTCATGCGGGCCAGGTAGGCGGCGAAGGCGGCGACGACGATCGGGACGTCGGTGGAGTTGGCGTCGCGGGCCAACTCGGCGACGGCGTCGGTCACCTCGGCGCCGAGCGCCGCACCGACGTGTCGGCACGGCATCGTGGGGGCGGCGGAGCCGGCGGCGAGCGTGACGGGTTGCGGCAGGTCCACCAGGCGCTGCCTCCAGTGCTCGCGGTCGGTGGCCTGCCGGGTGCTGCCGACGTAGGCGAGCTCGTGTTCGGCGATTTGCTCGAGGCTCAGCACCCCGAGCGGCGGCGGTTCCTCCCCGCGCGCCCACGCCGTGTACAGCTCGGCGCTGCGGCCGAGCATCACCATGCCGCCGTGCCCGTCGAGGGCGAGGTGGTGGATGTAGGTGAAGAGGTAGAAGTGCTCGTCGGCGAGCCGGATCAGCGTGGTGGCGATGAGCCGGTCGTGCAGCGGGTCGAGCGGACGGGTGTAGGTCTCGTCCATCCACCGTCGCGCCTCGGCCTCGGCGTCGTCGTGGCCGCGCAGGTCCAGGTAGCCGGGGTAGTCGTCGACGTCGGGAATCACCCGTTGCCGAGGCTCCCCGTCGACCATCTCGAGGAACAGCGTCCCGGATTCGACCTCGCGGGCCGCCTGGTTGCAGGCCGCGCGGATCAGGTCCGCGTCGAGCGGGCCGTGCAGGTCCAGGTACTGGGCGATGGTGAACGGGACGTCCGGGGTGAGCTGCTGAGCAAACCACAGTCCACGCTGACTCGTGGACATGGCAAAAGACGGCACCGCACCCCCTCGTTTTCCCTCGAGACCGACGGGCGTGCAGTGGAACCCCTCGATCGACCACGGCGTGGACGCCTCCCTGCATCCATCACCGTCGAATACATCGACCCTAACGATCCCGAGCGTTACTCACCACTCGAACCGACCATCCGACCGGTTTCTCGGATATGGTCGCCGCGGAGGAATCGAAGGGGGTTTGACCGCGTGAACGATGTTACCGACGAGTCACTTTCGCCGGAACCACGGCGGCGCAAGGTGCGCCGACGCAAGACCGACGAGCAGATCGCCGCCGAGCGCCACAAGCGCCGGACCGTCGCGATCGGTTGCACCGCAGGAGCGGTCGTCGTCGTCGGTCTCGGTGCATGGCTGGCTTACGAAGGGCTGCAGGCGAAGTCGAGCCTCGAACAGGCACGGGACTATGCCACCAGTTCGAAAGAGGCTCTGCTGGCGGGTGATACCGAGACGGCCCTGCGCACCGCCGGCGACGCCGACAAGTACGCGAAGCAGGCCCAGGACTCCACCCACTCGCTGCCGTGGAGCATCGCCGCGGCGATCCCCTGGCTCGGCAGTCCCTTCGCCTCGAGCCAGCAGATGAGCGACGTTGTGACAGGCCTCACATCGGATGTTCTGGTGCCTGCCGTGGATGCCGGCTCGGCCGTCTCCCCCGATCAGCTGATCCTCGACGGCGCCCGCATCAACCTCGCCGCACTGCGCGACGCCGCCCCCGTCCTCGAGACCACCGCGGCAGCGGCCGCCGAGCTCGACGCCCGAGCGCAGGACGTCGACGCCACCTACCTCGGCCCGATCGACGACGCGCGCGTCCAATTGCAGGATCAGACAGCCGAATTGTCCGGTTTGCTCACCAACACGGCCACCGCGGCGCAGATCGCGCCGGCCATGCTCGGCGCCGACGGGCCGCGCAGCTACTTCATCGGCTTCCAGACCAATGCGGAGGCCCGGGGCACGGGCGGCCTGCTCGGCGGGTTCGGCATCGTCCGCGCGGCCGACGGTGCGGTGCGGGTCGACGACCTGGCGAGCAACCGGGAACTTCGCACGAACTACCAGCCCATCGACCTCGGACCCGACTTCGCCCGCACCTACGGGCACAGCCGGCCGACGGTGGACTTCCGCAACAGCAATGTCAGCTCCCATTTCCCGTACGCGGCGCAGATCTGGCAGTCGATCTGGCAGCAGGAGTCGGGCGAGCGGGTCGACGGCGCGGTGGCCACGGATCCGGTGGCGCTCAGCTACGTCCTCGAGGTGGTCGGGCCGGTGACGTTGCCGGGCGGGGAGAAGATCACGGCCGACAACGTCGTCGAACTGACCGAATCCACGGCGTACTCGCGTTTCGGCGACAACCAGGCGGCCCGCAAGCAATACCTGGAACGGGTGGCATCGGCGGTCGTCCAGAAGATGACGGGCAGCATCAGCCGCCCCCAGGCCCTGCTGGAAGCCCTCGGCCGCGCGGCGAGCGAAGGGCGGCTCGCCGTGTGGAGCGCCAACCCGCACGAGCAGGCGGTTCTTGCGGGAACACCGCTCGGCCACACGGTTCCCGAGGATCCCGCCCCGTACGCGGGCGTGGTCGTCAACAATCTCGGTGGCAACAAGCTGGACTACTACCTGCGACGCGAGATCGAGTACACCGCCGGCTCCTGCGACGGCGATACCCGGAACTCCACGATCACGGTCCGGCTGAGCAACGACCTGCCGGCCGGTGACTACACCGATTACGTGGCAGGCATGTTCGACAACCCGGTGGGTGCTCCGTTCGGTTCCAATCTCACGGACTTGTCGCTGGTCGCCACCCAGGGCGCAAAGCTCGACAAGGTAACGGTGAACGGGACAGCGGCCATGAGCTTCACAGGCAAGGAACTGGGCCACCCGGTGTACAGCGTCCAGCTCCCGGTTCCCCGCGGCGAGACCGCCGAGATCGTCTTCGAGCTGACGGAACCTGTCGTCGAGGGAGAGGCACGCATCCCGGTCCAGCCACTCGTCGACGAGCCGGAATTCAGCGTGGAGGTGCCCGCCTGCGGCTAGGACCGGGCGGGCGGCCTCACAGCCACCGACCCGGCCCACCTCGCTTGTAGCGGCGGTAGGACGCCCAGAAACCCCATGCTGCGATTCCGAATCCGACGAACGACAGGAGATCGGATTCGGTGAGACCGTGGCCCGGGTTGAATACGTACAGCACCCGGCCCTCGAGCGGTCCGCTGAGCGCGAGCCACAGAAACGATGCCACTGCGACGGCTGTGCTCGACAGAGCATTCGGTCGAGCCAGGCACCATGCGGAGGCGGCGAAGAGCGAACACATGAAGACCAGGGCTTGGAAGATTTCCGGACTGACGATCTTGCACCCCTGATCTCACGTGGCGGCCGATTCGATGAGCTTCAACGGTACTGGCCGCGAGGAAGAACCTCGCGGTCAGCGCCTGTTCTATGCCCGGGATTACGTTCTCGGACGGGGTCGCTCGGTCACTTCTCGATCACCGATTCTCCCGCCTCGCGATAGGTAGTCTCGGTGGCGTCCTTCTGCGGTCGCCACCAGTGCTCGTGGGTGCGGTACCAGTCGATGGTCGCGGCCAGGCCCTCGCGGAAGTCCCGGTAGCGGGGGGTCCAGCCGAGCTCGGTGCGCAGGCGGGTGGCGTCGATGGCGTAGCGCAGGTCGTGGCCGGGGCGGTCGGTGACGAAGTCGAAGTCGCCCCGATCCTTACCGCACAGCTCGAGGATGGTCTCGACGACGGTGCGGTTGTTCGTCTCGCCGTCCGCGCCGATCAAATAGGTCTGGCCGATCTCGCCCTTGTCGATGATCGTCCACACCGCCCGGTTGTGGTCGTCGACGTGGATCCAGTCCCGCACGTTCGCCCCGGTGCCGTACAGCTTGGGCCGGATCCCGTCGAGGACGTTGGTGATCTGCCGCGGGATGAACTTCTCCACGT
>NZ_WVTE01000281.1:0-26390 GCF_009939605.1 Rhodococcus sp. YH1
GGAGGGCGAAGCGTCGTCCGATCGGTCTGTCGAACACGTCGTCGAACGTCGACTGCAGCTTTCCGAGAGCGCCGAACCGGGCCTCCGAGAGCCGGGTGAGGTCGGTGTCGTCCTCGGCGTAGAGGAACACCGGTGACGCCGGCTGAACCGCCAGGCCCATGCCGTGGGCGCATATCCACACGCTCTCGGCCGCCATTCCCGCTCGGACGTAGTCGGCCGGCCGCGGTCCCGACGCGAAGACCGCTACGAGTGCCGAGCTGCTCCGCACCCGCGTTCCGGTCAGACGCCCCAGACCGTGCCCGAGGTCCCACTCCCCGAGTTGATCGAGCACATCGTTTCGCACCGTCAGGTCGAGCATCGTGCGCTCCGCGTCGTCCATCCCGAGTGCTCCGACGTCGATGCCACTGTCGATGGCCTCGGAGTGCGGCCACCGCAGTTCCGCGAGCATCTCCCGGCGCAGGACGGGTGTCAGGTAGCGGATCCTGTCCGATTCCGCGAGCAGCTCCGCGGTCTCGGCCAGGCGATCGACGTCCGTGACGACCCGGATCCGGCCGCCCTCCCGCGCGGCCGCCTCGTACAGGGCAGCCGTCTCGGCATCGGACAGTGGCGTTCCGTCACCGGGTTGCCGATTGGTGCCGCGCGAGAGCATGGCCTCGTACTGGGCGGCCAGCACCGGGTCGGTGTCGTCGGAGAACCGCATCGTCGCGATCACCTCGCGCGGCGGCTCGCCGCGGTCCCGCGCGAGCACTCGGACCGGGCCGAGTATCCGGTGGGCCGCCGCGGCGATGCGCGCGTTCTGCAGGGCTGCGCCGAGCGCCACGTAGCTGCCCCGACAGTGGATGTCGATCGCGGTCGGCACGAAATCGTCCGCGATGTCGATCTCCAGCATCCCGCCGCCGGCCGTGATGGACCAGGGTTGGCTGTTACCTCCCGAGGGGGCTCTGTTCGCGGCATGCAGTACCCGGTCGATCGGATCGTCCGATTCCGCGGGCAGGGGGGCTTCCGCGACGGCCCGGTTCCCCGGATCCGCAGGTGGGGTCAGGGCGTCGAGGCAGGCCTCGACGTCCACGCGGCCTCGCCCCGAGTTCAGCGGCTGGCCGAGGCCCAGCCGGCGCACGACCGCGGCGACCGTCGCGCCGCCGAGCATCACCTCGCTCCCCAGTTGAGGCCAGGTGACCAGCGTCCGCTCCACCTCCAGGAGGGAGGCGGCCATCCGGGTCGAGATCCGCTCCGGTCCCAGCAGGCGCAGAGCGTACGGAATCTTCTCCCGACCCGACAGGGCGGCGAGCCGCTGCGGGTCGATCTCTCCCAGCAATCCGTGAAACGGGGGTCCCGGCCGCAGATCGAAGCGCTCGACGTCGATCAGCCCCCGGTCACTCGTCTCCATCACCACCGGGATTGCTCGCCGGGCCGCTTCCGCGCGCAACACGACCTTGACGTCCAGGGAGTCGCACTCGTCCACGACGACGTCGAGTCCGTCCAGGAACTCGCTCATCGTTTCCGGTCCGACCCCGTCGGGCCACACCGACAGGGACAGGTACGGATCCAGCTCCGAGAGTCGTCGCGCGGCCACGACCGCCTTGTTCGTGCCCAGATCGACGAGGGAGGCCGGCACCCGGTTGAGATTCGACAGCTCGATCGGGTCGAAGTCGGCGAGCCGCAGTTCCCCGCCCACCCCGTCGAGCACCAGCGCCTGCGCAACCGAGAAGCCGACGCTCAATCCGACGATCCCCACCGTCACCCCGCGCAGCCGGTCCTGTTCGGCCGACGTCACCTTGTTCCGGTTGCGGTCCAGCCGTAGCCGCCGGAACGAGTGCGGGCCGAGCACGCGGACGACGGTCCGGCGCCAGGGGTAGTGGACCCACCGTGCCGGTTCGTCGAGCAATTCGCTCCCCGGCGGTGGGAGCACTTCGCGCAGTCCTCTCACCTGATCGGCGAGACGGTCGACGACCACGAGGCCGGGTTCGGAACGAACGCGCCGGAATTCCTCCATATCCTCCGGCCGGTCTTCCACAAACACGGAAGCCGTCCATCCCGCCTCGCCGTCGGACATCACGCCGGCTCCCCGTCGAAAGGATATCCACCCACTTCTCGTCGGAGTTCGTCGCCGAGCGGATCGGCGCACAGACGGTCCCACCACATGAGCCGGGTCCGATAGCGGGCGTCCGGGTACGGGGTGGCCGGCATGCTCTCGTCCACCACTCCCCCGCAGGTCTTCCACAGATCCAGAAGGTTGTCGGCGGCCGTGGCCATCATGTATCGGGATTGGAGCAGGTCCATGAACTTCGCGCCCATCCGGGCTATCGCAAGGGTGAGCTCCCGACGCTGGGGCACATCCTCGGACACCCATGCGGCCTTCGCCTCGATCAGACCGAACGGGATTCGGCTCTCGATCATGCTGCGGAGGTGATCGACGTGCTCGGGAGCACTCCACTCGGTCACGGCATGGGACTCGTCCGCACTGCGAAAAGGCCCCTGGGCTCGTACCCCACCCACGACGACCCCCCTTCGATCGAGCCCTGCGCAGAACATCGCCGTGTTCTCCCCGCTTCGCACCTTCTCGTACTCGAGTGCGCACTCGACGCCGAATCTGCGATAGGCACCCAATGCCCGGGCGAGATATTCGTTCCACAGATCCGGCGCCGCACTCGGTGCGGCAGCGACGAACGAATACCCGGAGGCAGGATCCCTGTAGGTCGAGACGCGCTCGCGCACCGAGTCCGATGCGACCCGCACTGCTCGATCCACTGTCGGCCTCCGACCTTGCGGGTGACCCCGATCGGAGTTACCCGGCGGACCACATCAGGCCCTCTCGCTCACCGCCGTCGTGATCGTCGACCTGGGACAGCACGGGGCATACATGTGGCTGTATAGGTCGAGTATGCAGTATTCGGGTGTTTCACACGGTCTTCAAGCCAAAGATATGTAAAGTTCCGTTACTCCCGACGGGCCGATGACAGCCACCTCCTCACGGTACGCCCGTTCGATCCGACCCTCCTTTTCGGCAATCTCGACCTGGTGCCACACGTCCTCGACGGGATCGGAGTGATCCCCGCCCGGAACGAAGCGGGCGAAGTATCCGGTGGGGATCCGCACCAGCGAGTCTCCGATCGTCAGGTCGGACAGGCCGTCGCAGCGATAGCCGACCACCGCGTTCCATCCGACCTCGGGGTGGCAGATGTAGACCACGACCACCTCGCCGATGCCGCGCGCGCGGATGCGATCCTCCGTAAAGGTCAGCAGTTCGGACCGCTGCCCGGTTGCCCCCGGCTCGAGTCCGGGCAGAACGAGTCCCCCCACATAGTGGTCGTGCAGCTTGGTGAGTTCGAAAGTCATTGCGCACCACCCTTTTCCGTGGTTCGGATCGCCACGTACATGTCGATGCGGTACGCGTGGGGATAGAACTCGAAGTCGCCGGTGAACGACCGGACGATCTCGCCCGCCTCCTCGGCCGCACGGATCTGGTTCCACAGGTCGATGAAGACGCCGGGAAACGTACCGGTCGAGGAGAACTTCGCGTAGGTCCCGGCGGGCAGGCAGGCCACGAGGTGGCCTTCGGTCACCTGATCCAACGACTCGCACTGATACCCGACCGTCTGGGTGTAGTAGGAGTCGATGTCGACCGCATGATCGGTGTAGGCGGAGGCCAGGGGCCCGCCGAGTTCCTGCTTCAGCACCGCCGACCAGGCCCGTTCGAGCGCCCGGTCGCGAACCTTGCCGAGGGCCCGGCGCGGGCTGCGCACGGGCAGGCCGGCGACGAGCGTCCGGTCACGCTGAACGATCTGAAACGACATCGGGCGACCTCCCCAGGATCTCACCGTACGCCTCGACACCCCGGCGTGCCCGACCCACGTGTGGGGTGTGAGTGATTCGAGTCTAGGGGTGTCTACCAATTGGCACCAAACAGCAGGCAAAACAATCTCGAAGATTGTTTCAGGGTTCCATTCATCCCCTCAGTATGATTATCTAATCGAGTCGGACCTGATGTTGCGAATATCTCGTCGGCACGGTTCCCACCGACTGCCCGAGGGGTGCCATCAATGAAGTGCCGCCTGTGCGAATCGGAACGGCTCCTCAGCGTGCTCGATCTCGGCGCCACACCGCCGTGCGAACGCTTCCTGGCCGCGGACGAGCTCGACCTGCCCGAGACCACCTATCCGCTGCACCTGCGGTTGTGCGAGGACTGCCTACTGCTGCAGATCCCGGCGCTGATCACACCCGAGGACACCTTCACCGAATACGCCTACTACTCGTCGTTCTCCGACTCCTGGGTCGACCACGCGCGGCAGTTCGTGGAAGCCGCCATCCGGGATCTACATCTCGGCGCGGGCTCGTCGATCGTGGAGGTCGCCAGCAACGACGGTTATCTGTTGCGGCACGCGGTCGCGGCCGGCATCCCGTGCCTGGGCATCGAACCGTCGGTGAATGTCGGTTCCGCGGCTCGTGCCATCGGGGTTCCCACCGTCACCGCTTTCCTCGACGAAAGCCTCGCCGAGGACATCCGCGGGGAGTACGGGCCCGCGGACCTGGTCGTGGCGAACAACGTCTACGCCCACATCCCGGACCTGCTCGGGTTCACCCGATCGTTGCGCACCCTCGTCGCCGACGACGGCTGGATCTCCATCGAGGTGCACCACGCACTGAACCTCGTGCGCGAAGCGCAGTTCGACACCGTCTACCACGAGCACTTCCAGTACTACACGGTGCTGTCCGCGATGCGGGCGCTCGCCACCGGCGGCCTGTCGGTCGTCGACGTGGAACTTCTCGGCACCCACGGCGGATCGATCCGGCTCTGGGCCCGGCCGGACGAGGTCGCGGATCCCCCCGGGTCACGGGTGGAAGCCGTGCTCGAGGAGGAACGCCGGGCGGGTCTGCACACGAGGGCGGGTTACCGCGAACTCGAGGCCCGCGCCCGTTCCGTCCGCCAAACCCTCCTGCGCTTCCTCCTCGACTGCCACGACCAGGGCCTGTCCGTCGTCGGTTACGGCGCGCCGGGCAAGGGCAACACCCTGCTCAACTACTGCGGCATCCGCCCCGACCTCATGGCGTACACCGTCGACCGGAATCCGTACAAGCACGGGCGTTACACGCCCGGCGCCCGGATCCCGATCCTGCCGCCGGAGCAGATCGACAAGGACCGGCCCGACGTGGTCGTCGCCCTGCCGTGGAACCTGGCGGCCGAACTGACGACGCAGCTGCAGTACATCGCCGCCTGGGGCGGCCGGCTCGTCTTCCCGCTGCCCACTCTGCACACCACCATCGGCCCCGCCGACTTCGTCAGGAGGATCACGGTATGAAAGTCGTTCTGTTCTGTGGCGGCTACGGCATGCGGATGCGCAGCGACCGCACCGACGAAATCCCCAAGCCCATGCAGATGGTGGGACCGCGGCCGCTGCTGTGGCACATCATGAAGTACTACGCGCACTTCGGCCACACCGAGTTCATCCTGTGTCTGGGCTACGGGGGCACCAAGATCAAAGAGTTCTTCCTCGACTACCACGAGGAGGCATCCAACGACTTCGTCATGCACCGCAACCGGGTCGAACTGCTCCATACGGATATCAGCGACTGGTCGATCACCTTCGTCGACACCGGCCTCGAATCCTCGATCGGCGAGCGGCTTCGACGCGTGCGGAACTATCTCGGAGGCGACCAGCACTTCCTGGCCAACTACGCGGACGTGCTCACCGACGCGCCACTCGATCGGATGATCGAGCGGTACCACGAGTCCGGCGCGACCGCCGCACTGCTGGTCGTACCCCCACAGTCCTCGTTCCACTGTGTGGATCTGGCCGAGAACGGCGAAATCAAGGAAATCGTGCCGGTCAGCCACTTCCCCATCTGGGAGAACGGCGGCTACTTCGTGCTGAATCGGGAGATCTTCGAGCTGTTGCCGCCAGGGGGTGACCTTGTCACCGACGTGTGCGGCACCCTTGCGGGCCGCGGCCGCCTGTTCGGATATCGGCACGACGGATTCTGGAAGCCGGCGGATACGTTCAAGGAACGTGCGGAGCTCGACGACAACTACGCGCGAGGGATCCGGCCGTGGATGCTGTGGGAACCGACTGCCGTGGCGGTGCAATCATGATCGAGCTCTGTGCCGGCGACGTCCGAGAGATCGCAGTGCTCGGTGCGCACTGCGACGACATCGCCATCGGTGTCGGCGGCACATTGCTGACGCTGTCGGCTCGGGTCTCGTCCCCGCTGCGCGTGCATGCGTTCGTACTTTCCGGTGAGGACTCGCGGCGCGAGATCGAAGAGCGGCACGCTCTGGCGGCGCTGTGTCCCGGTGCCGAGGTCGAGGTGAGGGTCCTCGACGTTCCCGACGGCCACGCCCCTGGATACTGGGAGCCCATCAAGAACGCACTCGAATCGTTCCGGCACACCTGCGAACCCGACGTGGTGTTCGCGCCGCATCGCGACGACGCGCATCAGGATCATCGAATACTGGCCGAACTGGTGCCCACCGTCTTCCGTGACCACCTGGTCCTGGGGTACGAGATCCTCAAATGGGAAACGGATACGCCACGACCGACGATCTACCATCCGCTGACCCGCAGGATCGCCGAGGAGAAGGCACGGATCCTGCTCAAGCACTACCCGTCCCAGACCGACCACGACTGGTTCGACGAACAGGCATTCCTGGGTCTTTCCCGTCTCCGCGGCGTGCAATGCCGACGGCCGCACGCCGAGGCCTTCGTCGTGGAGAAGGCCACCGTCCACTTCGGAAAGGTATGACATGCGTGTCCTCGTCACCGGTCATCAGGGATACCTCGGGTCGATCATGGTGCCGGTCCTTCGCTCGTACGGTCACGAGGTGATCGGCCTGGATTCCGGTCTCTTCGCCGACTGCATTCTCGGGCCCGCTCCGCAGGATCCTCCCGCGATCCGGCTCGATCTACGGGACATCACCGCATCGCACCTGACGGGATTCGACGCCGTGATCCACCTCGCGGCCCTGTCCAACGATCCCCTCGGCGCGCTCGAACCGAGAATCACCTACGAGATCAATCACCAGGCCTCCGTGCGGCTCGCTCGATGCGCCAAGGCGGCTGGTGTGCGTCGCTTCCTCTACGCATCCACCTGCTCTGTCTACGGCGCCGCCGGGGAAGAGGCCGTCGACGAGAGTGCACCGCTGCGCCCGCTCACGCCGTACGCGGAGAGCAAGGTGCGCGTCGAGGACGACGTAGCTGCGATCGCCGACCCCGGCTTCTCGCCGGTGTTTCTCCGCAACGCCACCGCATTCGGGTTCTCCCCCCGACTGCGAGCGGACATTGTCCTGAACAACCTGGTGGGGTATGCCGTTCTCACCGGCGAGGTGCGTGTGCTGTCGGACGGAACCCCTTGGCGACCGTTGGTGCACGCTCGGGACATCGCGGAAGCGTTCGCGCGCTGCCTCGTGGCGCCGGTGGACGCCATCCACTGCCACGCATTCAATATCGGCACCGAAGCCAACAACCTGACGGTGGCCGACATCGCCGGTGCCGTGGTGGACGTTGTCCCTGGCTCCGAACTCGTGATCACCGGGGAGAGCGGCCCCGACCCTCGCTCGTACCGGGTCGACTTCTCTGCTGCTCGGGATCGGCTCGGCTACGAGGCGAAATGGACAGTTCCCGAAGGCGCCGCGGAACTGTACGAGAAGTACACCGCCTTCAGCTTGAAAATGGAGGACTTCCACGAGCGGTTCACCCGGCTCTCACACCTGAAGGAGCTACGGGAAACAGGAATCCTGGACGAATCGATGCGGTTTGTCAATGCAATCGCGTGAGCAACTCCCGCCAGCTTCCGGCCTTCGCGTCCCTCGCGGACACGGCCGTTACCGGCAGCGGCCAGTCGATCCCGAGATCCGCGTCGTCGTAGGCGACGCCGATGTCCTCCGCCGGGTCGTGCGGCCGATCGATCCGGTAGCAGACGTCCGCCGTCGCGGTCAGTGCCTGGAACCCGTGCAGGAATCCCGGCGGAACGTAGAGGTGGCGAAATTCTTCGTCGTCGAGCCGGAAAGCCTGGCTTCGTCCGAACGTCGGCGAGTCGGGCCGGATGTCGATCAGGACGTCGTGCACCGCGCCGTTCGCACAGCGCACGAGTTTGGCTTCGCTACGGCCGGACCTACCGTGCATTCCCCGGACGACGCCGCGGACCGACCGGGATTGGGAGTCCTGCACGAACGCCGCGGCAGTTCCCGGCCTGCCGAGGTGGTCATCGAACGTCTCCGCGTCGAACGTGCGCGTGAACAGCCCCCGTTCGTCGCGGAAGGGCTGCGGAATCAGCACGATCACGTCGGCCAACTCGGCTTCCTCGATGCGCACGAGGAAATGTTCCCATGAGTGTGTGCCGAGCGTGCGGAATGCCCGATCTGGATCGAGTACTCGATCTCGGAAAGGTGCCGGCCGCCGATCACTTTCCCCCGGCCGACGACGTCATCGGCGACGACGAGGTCTCGCATCCCCTTGCCATGGATCTGTGTGCGACGTGCGGCCTCGCGCAACTCGCCGAGGACGACACGATCATCGAGGAGCCACGCGGCGTCGAACCGCAGGCCCTGAGAGAACAGGCCGTGTGTGCGGTACGGTGCGTCGCTCGATCCGAGCGGTTACGGGGCTCGACCGTACGGGAGTTCGGCAGTCCCCACGGAGGGACGTGGCTTCCGCTGCTCGTCGAGCGTGGCTTCACCGTGGCCGACGGTACCTGCGACGTCGTGCTCGACTGTTTCGGCCTGATGCACGAACCGGACCAGTTGAAGGCCATGGTCGAGCGAGCCGCTGCCACAGCCCCGGACGGTGTGCTGCTCGTCCAGTTCCATTCCCTGGCCACCATCGTCTGCCGGGGCCAGTGGAACGCGCTTCGTCATGGCCACTTCGCGTACTACTCGATGACGGCGCTGAACCGCCTCCTCGAGGACGTCGGCATGGGTCCGGTGGCGGCCTGGACGTTCGACCTCTACGGCGGCACGGTCCTCGTCGCGGCCATGCACGGGCAGGTCGAACCGGACGAATCGGTGCGGAGGGTCTTCGCCGACGAAACCGGTATGACCGATCCAGGCACCGTAGGTTCACTGCAACGTGCTGCCGACGACCATGTGCGCTCACTGCGCACCTGGCTCGAGGACGAATACCGGTCCGGCAAACGCGTGTACGCATATGGCGCGGCGTCCCGTGCGGTGGCGTTGTTCAGCCTCGCGGCCGTCGACCGGAGGCTGGTGGCCGCGGTAGCCGACGCCTCACCGGCTAAACAAGGGCGCCGAATGCCCGGCACCGACGTGCCGATCATCTCGCCGGAGGAACTCGTTGCAGCGGAGCCGGACCGGGTGCTGCTGACACTTCCGGATCTGCTACCGGAAGTCGATCGGAGGTACCCCGCACTAGCCGGACGATGGAAGGTCGACGGTTCATGAGCTCGATCGGACATGCCCCTCCCGCGATGCGCATGATCGCGCCCATGCCTCGGCTCCGGGCCGACGGCGCCGGATGGATCGCCGACGTGCGCCGGCTCGAATCCCTGGGGTTCGACACGGTAGCCGTCTCCCAGCACGTCAGCCACGGCTGGCAACTTGCTCCACTGGTCGCCATGGCATACGCCGCGGCCGGCACCACCCGGTTACGGGTCCTGTCCCTCGTGTTGCCGAACGATCTTCACCACCCGGCGTTGCTCGCCAAGGACATCTCGACGATCGACGTGCTCTCAGGCGGACGAGTCGAAGTCGGGATCGGCGCCGGCTGGCAGCCGGACGACTACGCGGCCCTCGGCCTCCGATTCGACACCACCGGCCGGCGGATCGCGAGGCTGGACGAAGCATTGACGGTGTTGCGACGCTACTTCACGGCCGAGTTCGTCGATTTCGAGGGAGAACACTATCGAATCGGCCACATGGAAGCCCTTCCACGGTGCGTACAGCAACCGAATCCGCCGATTCTCGTCGGCGCCGGAGGGTCCCGGATGCTCGACCTCGCCGGACGTGCCGCCGACATCGTCGGGATACACCCGAGCATGCGCGCCAACACGATCGACGAAGCGGCGATCGCCGACCTCACGCCCGATCGCATCGAGGCCAAGATCCGGAGAGTCCGGGCCGCCGCCGACGCCGCGGGGCGGCCCTGTCCCGTCCTCCAGTTCAACTGCTACTACGTCCGCGTGACGGACGCGCCGCACGGTTCCGTGCCACGTTCGTCGTGGTCGGGGCACATCGAGGCGGCCGGCGACACGTTGAAGGGCTCGCCGGCGATACTTGTCGGCACGGCGTCGGAATGCGCGGCGCAACTGCTCGAGTGGCGAGACCGATACGGAATCACATACTGGCACTTGGGTCAGGACGTCGACAGCGCTGCTCGGATCATCGAAGAACTGGCTGTACAGTCCGTTTCGGTCCGGACGGCTGCGCCGTGAGTACATCGGCTGCACCCGATACTCCGCTACGCCGGGGCCTTCGGCGATTCGCCACGCACCGAGGGCTCCCGCTGCGATCCCGGGCACGGACCCCCCATGGCTGACAGCAGTCTGTCCACGGGAATCCGCTGGAGCGGCATTTCCGTGATCGGTAGGGAGGTGTCCCGAGCCGGGTTCACGATCGTGCTTGCCCGGTTGATCGGTCCCGAGGCATTCGGCATCGTCGCGCAGGCATTGGTCTATATCGGCATCGTCGCACTCCTGCTGGACCAGGGCTTTTCCAGCGCACTGATCCAGCGCGAACGCATCGAACCCGACATGCCCGGTGCGGTCGTTACGGTCAATCTGGCCGTCGGGGGGGCGCTCACCGCCCTGACCTGTGCCGTCGCCTCGACATGGGCCTCCTTCATGCACTCCCCCGAGCTCACCCTCGTGCTCGTGGCGCTTTCGCCCAGCTTGCTCATCCGAGCCGCCTCGATCACTCCGCGGGCGCTGCTCCAGCGCGACATGCGGTTCCGCGAGATCGGCCTCGCCGACATCACGGCCGCAATGGTCGGCGGGTTGGCCGGGTTGGGTGTCGCGCTGGCAGGGGGCAGTTATTGGGGACTGGTGGCACAGATTGTCACCACCGACTCGGTGCTGCTGCTGATGCTGCTGGCAGCGGGAGCCGGACGGTCGCCGAATCTGCGTCTGAGGCACCTGCGCGACATCGCCGCCTTTTCGTGGCGGGCGTTCACCGCCGGACTGCTGATCAACTCGGTGTCCCGGAATATCGACAACCTGTTGGTAGGACGGTTTCAGGGCCCTCAAGCTCTGGCCTTCTACGGCTTGGCGTATCGGCTGCTGCTCTTGCCGGTTCAGCTGGCATGCACCACCGTCGGCGCGGTGTTGTTTCCCGCGTTCGCCCGACTGGCGCACGACCTCGATGCGCTTCGTAGGGAACTGGCGCGTGCAACGCGCGCCAATGCCGTCCTCGCGCTGCCCGTCATGGCCACGGCCGCCGTAGCAGCGCCCCAATTCATGGCCCTGCTGTTCGGCTCCCAATGGGAACCTGCAATCCCCATCATTCAGGTACTCGCCATGGCAGGCGCCATACAGGCGATCTACCAGCCGTCGACAGCTCCCCTGATGCTCGGGCTCGGGCACGCAGGGCTCAACCTGCGCTATGCGTGGCTCACCACCGTCGTGTCCACCACAGGCATCGTCGCCGGTCTGCCGTTCGGTCCGTTCGGCGTGGCAGTCGGCTACAGTCTTGCGACCGGACTGCTCGTCCCCGTCGAGTGGCTCATCCGGCGGCGACTCCTCGGCGTAACTCTGCGCAGCCAGGTCGCCTTGTTGCTGCCGGGTCTCCACGTGGCGATCTGGGCGGCGGCGACCTACCTTCTGGTTGCCGTCCTCGTGCCGGATCGCACTGTGGTCGTGCTCGTACTCGGAATGCCGGGAGCGGCCGTTGCGGGTGCAACCGTTCTGCGACTCGCACATCCAACACTCTTCGCCGAACTTCGGCACATGGCCGACCGGGTACTCGGCCGCGGGGGCGGTCCGCCCGTTTCCTCCGAGGGTCGCACCGACGTTGCGCGCTAATCGACAGCGGCCTCGACCACGGGCTGCATCCGACGCTCCCACGAAACCGCGTCGATGAACTGCTGTCGCCGGCCTTCCGGTGCGCTCCCCATGTCGAGGACCCGCTTCACGCCACTCGCCCATTCCTCGCGCCGGCAGATACACACCCGCTCGTCGTCGACTCCGTGAATGGGGGGCAGATCAACCGACAGCACGGGGAGCCCGGCAGCGAGATACTCGTAGAGTTTGAGGGGCGACATCGCGCGGATACAGGCCTGATCGCGGTGCGGAATCAATCCGACGTCGCAGGCTTGCACCAATGCGGCGAGTTCATGCTGCCCGACTGGGTCGAACACATGCACGCGGTCGAGCGAACGCAGCCACTCGACGGTCCGCGCATCTCCTGGATAGCCGATCATGACCAGCGAACCCACCATATTCGCCGTGGTCTCGACCAGATCCGCTTCGAGACGGTCGTCGATCGTGCCGGTGTAGACGGCGCGAGGTCGCGGCAGCGCCGCGATCCGATCGGGTTCAGGATGCCGCGGACGCCACACGTCGGCGATCACCCCGTTGGGCACGACTGTGGTGCGCGGCGAAATACGCTCTGCGAGTTCCTCGGACACCGCGAATATCGCGGCTCCGCGTTCCTCGATGCGCCGGTAGGCTTCGCGGTAGAGATCCCACCATCGAACCACCCCCTCCCCTGTCGCCCAATCGTCCTGGCCGAAATACACGACCTTGCTGATCCACGGAGAATCACAGAATGCCGCCACGAAGGGGTTGTAGGTGACCAGGGCCGCCGACCTCGGACGCGGTTTCCGTTCGCCGCGAGTCCGAGCCAGCGCGCGCCCGAGCACTGCGCCGTAGCGGCGATAGGACCGTTCCACCCTGCCGAGATCGGTGGGATCGCCCGTCCGCAATCGGTGAGGCCGGACGCGGACCGCTTTTCGCCCGGCGACTGTGATGTCCTCGACGAGCCGGACAGGCCGACGGCGCGCCGCGGATACGACGTAGGAACGCCACGGATCGGCCACGATCAGTCCGCCGACCCGATCGTCGTGGGCAAGGGCAAGCAGCGTCTGGTCGGGCGGTCGGCAGAATTCACGACCGACTGCATCGTCGAACATCTCGTACGAGAACCCGAACACCACGTCAGGCCGGGGAGACGCCGAAGGGCTTCGCTCCATACCTCCAGATCCTAGGTCGATCGGTGCAGGGAAGGTCGCCGATCGGGATCCGCGATATCGAGGTCCTCGCGTGCCGGTCAGGCCCGACCGTAAGGCAGGATTCCGTCCGTATCGATTTCGACGCCGACCGCACGATCCGACAGAGCTGCGTCCCATACACTGGCCGGTAGTCACGGCACCCTCGGCTCGAAACGGAGAACGCGTGGGTGAGGCTTCGAAACAACTGGCCTTCCATCCGTGTGGTGGTGGCGTCGATATGCATGCTGGTGATCGCAGCACTGGTTACCGGGTTGCCGGTCTACGTCCGGCCACAGACTGATTCGCTGCGCCCTGCCGACGCGATCTTCGTCCTCGGCGGTGAGGACTGGCGCCGCCACTCGCTCGGCATCGAGCTCGGCATGGCAGGCTGGGCGCCGAAGGTGGTTCTCTCCCATCCCGACGGGCCGGGTGACAACTGGGCCTCGGAGAACTGCGGGAAGGCGTATCCCGGATTCGAAGTGGACTGTTTCCTCCCCGATCCATCGACGACCCGGGGCGAAGCGCGAGAAGTGCGCCGCCGGGCCGAGCAGTACGGTTGGAACCGGGTGATCGTCGTGACGTACACACCGCACATCTCCCGAGCTCGATTCGTCCTGCAGCGGTGCTTCGACGGCGAATTGATCATGGTGGCAAGCCCAGCGGAGCTCTCGCTGTGGGGATGGGCGTCCGAGTACCTATACCAGACCGCGGGCTATCTGAAGGCCGAACTGGAGCCGGGATGTTGAAAGGCGGACGATGCGAGGCAATCGTGCAGTACTGCTCCAGGGCGCACGCATCTGGGCGTTTCCGCTGTGGTGGATCTCCGCCCACTGGGACTCGACGGATGCGATCACGGAGGACGTCGACTGGTGGAGCGAGTGCATCGGGGACGCGGATCTGGCGTCCCTCGACAGGTACTCGAGATTCGCCTATCTGGCCGGGGCGCTCACCGAGTTTCGTACGCTCGTGCACTACCGTCTCCGTTCCGCCCCGCCGGTCCTACGGATGCTGCTTCGCGCGCTGTACCGACCCGCCGCCACGCTGACTCTCGAAGCGGACCGAATCGGTCCCGGTCTCTTCATTCAGCACGGCGTCGGCACGATCGTCACGGCCGAATCCATCGGGCGTCATTGCTGGATCAACCAGCAGGTCACCATCGGTCACGACGCGCGGGGAAGGCCGACCCTCGGTGACGGGGTCCGCGTCGGCGCCGGCGCGATCGTGATCGGTCCGATCACCCTGCACGACGGGTCGACCGTCGGCGCGAACGCGACGGTGATCCGTGATGTGCCTGCAGGGACGACCGTAGTCGCCCCGTTGGCCACCGAACTCAGGGGCCCGCGAGTGACCGGCGACGAACCAGGCTAGGTACCCACAGCAGATCCGGGAGAACTTGCGCCAGGCAAATGCCCAGTACGGACGCGCACACCACGCCCACTGCTCTGAACGGTCCCGCCAACGCGAACCCTAGCCCGAGACTGAGTGCGGCCATGACGACCGTCCACAGCGCTTGCCACCGCGCCTCGCCGGGACCGACCAGCAGCACGTTCGCCGGGAGATGTGCGGTTTGTGCGACCATCAGCACACCGAATCCGAGCGCGAGCAATGCAGACACGTCGATCTGACCGCCCGAAAGCACGGACGCGGCCCATGGGCCGAGCAGCGCGATTCCGATGGCCCCGATCGCTGCGCACAGGACGAGTACAGCCGTGAGCCGCCACCACATCCGGATCGTCTCGTCAGGGGCGGACCGTCGTTGCACGAACACCGGCCAATAAGCCAATCCCACCGTCGAGAGAACCGACCAGACCACACCGTAGATCTGGGCCATCACGGCGTACTCGGACAGTTCAGTGGGTGTCGACAGATGCGCCAGGAGAACCCGTCCGGACTGGAGCCCGATGGGCAGCCCCACGCCGACGACGAACAGCCATCCGCTGCCCGCCAGCAGCCTGGCGCCGGTCGTCGGTGCGGACGTCCGTGCAAACGCCGACCATCCGAGCCCGCTCAGTCGCAAAGCCAAGACCGTACCGAGAATCTGTCCGCCGAGCAGACCACCGAGCGCCGATACTGCGTACCAGATCTCGTTCACCCCGGTCACGTACAGCACGAGGGTGATGACCAGCGCGACAGCCGGACAGCTCATCTGCACCAGCGTCGCCTCAGGGATCCGTCCGATCCCGATGAGGATCCGGAAACCGAGGCCGGCAGGAATCGTGAGCGCGAAGACACACGCGGCAAGAGTGATCGCCCACCGGTCCGCGGGACCACTGGACATGCCGACGAGCACGGTCCAGCCGTCGAATGCCATGACGACCAAGGCCCCGGACACGACTGCGGCGGCGACCACGAACAGGACGCGATAGGCACGTCGGATGACATCGGCCGCACTCGAATCCCCCTCATGCTGATGGAGCGTCGCACTGGCGCTCAGCACCGTCGCGCCGATCCCGAAGTCGACGAATGGCACGAGAAGAGTGATCGTTGCGATCAAGGACACCAGCCCGAAGACCGCCGCTCCCGTCTCGTGCGCGATGACGGCCGTGTTGGCGAGTCCCAGGACAGCAACCACCGGAGTACCGAGAATGCGGTACAGCGTGCCCCGGAACAATGCTCGACGCTCCTCCGGCGTGAGCTGATCGTGCTCCGCTGCCATCAACGGACCGATGCATGTGCTGTGCGCACAAGTATCCGCGCGGCGCCGAGAACTGCGTAGACGACCGCGAACGGACCCGGCCTGCCATGACGTATCGCCGACCACATCGAGCGCCGCACACCTGCCAGCGACCGCGCGGACACCGCCGCGCTCACCGGGCTCGTGCAGAGGTAATCACCACGAACGCGCGGCGATTCCTCACCGAGATACTGCAGTCCCCAGGCAATGTACTCATCGGCTCGGTCCGACGAGCTGTGGGACAGGGACGAATTCCCCACGTGGTAGGTACTCAACACGTCCGGATGGTGGACGAGGCAGACATCAGGGACGGCACGTCGGATCCGGAGCAGCCAGCTCGCCTCCTCGTGCGGCGCGTCCGCGTCGGTATCCCATGGGACGGTGCCCACGAGGTCCACGGGGAAGCACAGTGTCGAGGTCTGCAAAGTCGCGCCACCGACCGTGAATCCGGTGAACCGGAACAGATACTCTGCGACGGATTGCCCCGATCCGATAAGTCGCCGCGGCCAGACTCGCCGCCGGGTCCCCGGCCCGACGACCGCCATACGCGACGATGCGATCCAGGGCTTTCCGAAGGCCGCCTCATGCTCGACGGCCGCCAACTGTCGTTCGAGCTTGACCCGGCGCCACTCGTCGTCGTCGTCGAGCAGAGCGATCACGCTCCCGTGCGCGGCATCGATTCCCAGTTGCCGACATCTGGCGGGTCCGACCCGACCTTCGCTGCGCAGCACCACGATGCGGTCGTCCGACGGCAGGGACATGGCCAGATCGGTGTCCGCAACCACGATGACCTCGGCGACCGGATACGTCTGCTCGAGAGCGGATTGCACAGCGCCGTACAGGGAAGGCCGACCGAGCGTGGGGATCACGACGCTCACACTCGGTCTCATGACGAGTCCCGTACAGCAACCATCGGCCGGCGGACGCGTACCGCGCAGAAGAAGAGCGTGATGCAGGCAAACTCCGGGATCATGTTGTACGTCCATGGCGCGTAGAGCAGGTCCCAGATGCCTTGCAGTGCGAGGGTCACCACGAGCGGACTCCAGCGGCCGAAAGATGTGCTGTTCCAGACCACGCCGACGCAGGCGACGAGGAGCCACAGCGGCAGAAGCACCGCCAGAATGCCGCCCTCGACCCAGGAACCCAGCAGGATCGAATGGGTTGCGGAGTAATCACTCGGCGGCAGCCGCCAGTAGAGTTCGAACGGGAAAGTGGGATCGAATCCCATCCGGATCGCCAGGTGCTGGGCCCGGGCATACACGTCCGGAGTCAGGTTGAAGGCACTTCCCCAACCGAGGAACGGACGCTCGAGGATCGCTGTGATGTTCAGCGGGGGCTCGGTGCGGCCGGCCAGCAGCAACGGCAGATTCGTGGCATCCTGCTCCAGCGTCTTCTGCTGCAGCGCGGCCCCGAACAGTCCTGCCCGCGCAGCGATCGGCATCACCTGCGCGAAGACCAACCCGAACACCGCGACCCCCAGGAACTGCCAGCCTCGTCCGATCCGGGAGCCCAGCATGTGCCGGGTGAAGACGATGGCGCCGGCGAGGAGACACACGAGGGCATGCGAGCGGAAGTTCAGTCCCAGGCTCGCCAGCCCAAGCGCCACGAGCACCGCCGACTGCAACAGCGGCTGAATCCGCGCCGTCGTCATTCCGAAGAGGACGAGAATCGTCACCGCGTGAGCGATTCCGTACTTCCAAAGGTCAGGAATGCTCCCGGTTCGCGTCAGTTCGATTCCCTGGGTCAGGAAGAAGGCCATAGTGCCGGTGGCGATTCCGGCGAGGACTGTGGCGGTCGCGTCCACCGCACGGACTGTGAGCACGGTCAGGCCCACGAGGTAGAGCAGGAATGCAGGAAATGCGATTGCGTTGGGCCATAGCACGGTGACCCCGTTCACCGCGCACGACGCGACAAAGGAGAGTGATCCCGCCACCGCGAGTACGGCCGGCAACAGGTCGATCCCCCGGTGCATCATGAGCAGGAATCCGGGTGCCAGCAGCAGACAGACCACCGACAACCCGGTGACGGTGAAATTCGCCAATTGAACACCCGATGTGGCGCCGATAGCGAACAGGGCCACTCGGGCCAGCACCTGACGGTGTGCACGCTGGCGTTCGGCCACGGTAGGGACGGATGCACACCCGAGATCTGTCACGAAATGCCCCTCGGTCGGAGCCGAACACGGCGTATCCTCTCGAAGTGTAGTGCGTTGTCCTGCGGAGGTGCGCGTGTCCGCTGCACAGTCCAAGCGGTCGCTGCAATCCCTGCGTGGCCGCCCCTACGACAAGGGTCGCGGCTTCGCCGCCCAAGCCCTGTGGGTTGCGGTCTCGACGCTGATCTTCACCCAGGTATGGTGTCCGGCGCGCCTGCGGTGCACGATCCTGCGGTGCTTCGGGGCCCGCATCGGCACCGGGGTGCTGATCAAGCACCGGGTCAAAGTTCAATGGCCGTGGAAGCTGGTGGTCGGGAACGATTCGTGGATCGGAACAGATGCCGATCTCTACAACATCGACGAAATCGTGATCGGTTCGGATGTCTGCGTTTCGCAGTACACCTACCTCTGCACGGGGAGTCACGACAGGCGGTCGAAGACCTTCGAGTTCGACAACGGCCCGATCGTCATCGAGGACGGCGTCTGGCTCTGCGCCGGTTCCACCGTCTTGCGGGGCGTGACCATCGGCGCGAATTCGGTCGTGGGAGCGAGAGCACTGGTGACCGCCGACGTTCCTCCCGATTCACTCGTCCGGGCTCCGCGATCGATCGTCACACCGGGTTGACTCCGTGCGCATCCTGCAAGTGGTCACGATGCTCGACCCCGACGGCGCGTACGGGGGACCCGCCCGGGTCGCGCTCAATCAGAGTATGGAGTTGATCCGCCGGGGCCACGAGGTGACGCTCGGCGCCGGCGCCCGGGGGTTCCCGGTCGTACCGACCCGCTTGAACGACGTACCGGTCAAGCTGTTCACCGTCCGAACCGTAGTTCCCAGGACGGGGTTCGCCGGTGTCGGTGCGCCCGGATTGCAGCGATGGTTCCACCGCAACCGAACTCGGTTCGACATCGTCCACATCCATTTCGGCCGCGACCTCGTCGTGCTCCCGCTTGCGGTGAGCGCGCGGCACCACGGGATCCTGTACGTGCTCCAGCCCCACGGCATGGTCACTCCGTCCGATCATCCGCTCGCCGGCCCACTCGACGCACTGTGGACGAGGAAGGTGCTGCGCGACGCCGGAGCCGTGTTCCACCTCACCGCGCTGGAGAAGGACCAGCTCGCCACCGTCGCACGGACGTCATTGCCTTTCGTGCAGCTCGGCAACGGCGTGCCGTGCTACCCACCCGGCCGGCCGAGCGCGGAACCTCCCGAGGTGCTCTTCGTCGCACGCATGCACCCGCGCAAACGCCCGACGGCTTTCGTGGAAATGGCCGAAGTTCTGCTCTCCGCCGGGATGGACGCCCGGTTCACCCTGGTGGGACCGGACGAGGGCGAGGGCCCGGCGCTGCGCGCCATGCTCGCAGCCGAAGCAGACCCGCGGATTTCCTGGGAGGGAGCGCTCGACCCGGACGACGTGCCCCGGCGAATGGCGGCAGCGACCGTGTACGTGCTCCCCTCAGTGCGTGAGCCCTACCCGATGTCGGTGCTCGAGGCCATGTCCGTGGGTGTTCCCGTCGTGGTGACCCGCGACTGTGGGCTCGCCCCGACGATCGAACGAACAGGCAGCGGAATCGTCACGGAGCCGGCAGTGCCCGCTCTGGTCACCGCGGTCGAGTCGCTGCTTGCCGACCGGTCTCTCGCGCGTGCCATGGGGGAACGAGGACGCCGTGCTGTGCGCACCGACCTGGGGATGCATGCGGTCGGTGACCGACTGCTCGATACCTACACGGACGTGGCCGGGAGTGAACGATGAAGCGACTCACCATTGCTCCACGGACGCTCGTGGCCGTCCTCGCGGCCAACGTCTTGGTCAGCGCCCTCGTAGCCACTTCGGTCTTCGCGATGACACGTACCAGCGAGGCAGATGCGTCCCCACTCGCCATCGCGGTGGTGGGCGACGAATGGTCGGCCGGATTCCGCAACCGAACGGTGTGGCCGACGCTTATGGCCGAACGAACGGGATGGTCCGTCGCCAATTTCGCACTGCCCGACTCCGGCTTCGTCGCCGATGGTCAGGGCGGCCACGCGTTCACCTATCAGGTCGACCGCGCGGATGCTGTCGATCCACGGGTCGTCCTGATCGTCGGGGGGCTCGGCGACACCGGACTGCCGGACACGAAGGCGATCGTGGTGGGCGCGACCGATGCGATCAACAAGATCATCGTCGGTGGCCGGCGCCCCCTCTTGGTCGGGCCCACGTGGTTCGAGACGCCGGTTCCGGCATCCGTCGTCCGGGTGTCCGACGTTCTCCGCAGCACCGCAGACGAGATGGGGGTGCCGTACCTGGATGCACTCGATCCCCCGTTGCTGACGAGGGATCAGATGTGGCCGGACCTGAGCGGGCCGACGGACGCCGGACAATCGGCGCTCGCCGACATGATCGCGGCGTGGGTCCGCACGCAGGTCATCCGATGAACCGCACCCGACTGTTGGGTACGGCCGCGATGATGCCGGCCGTGGCGATCGCGGGCGGCGCGGTGTTCGTGTTCTATCGCCGACGGCGTGCTCGACGAGATCATCCTTCACCGCCGGCAGCCCCCCGCCGCCGGGCCCTCGAGATTCGAAGTACGGATTCGGAATCTCGCCGCGCAGATTTCCGGTACTCGCCGGGCCGGAGCCAGGGAGGGAAGGGCGCCACATCTCGACGCGCTCGGTGGGATCTGGCCGCAATGGTGTCGGCCCTGGCAATCGCGATCGGCCTGGTGTTCGTCTCCGGACCGATGTACACCGCAGATGCACCATCCACACGCCCGTCCCCGGAGATCAATCGCCTGAACGTTGCCGGCGACAGCCGGCCTTCCGCACTGTTCATCGGCGATTCGTACACCGGCGGGACCGGTCTTGCGGAAATGTCCTACGCCTGCACGACGGCAGTCCGGATGGGGTGGCTGTGCAACCTCGCGGCCGTGCCGGGAACGGGCTACATCAGCGGCGGGCCGGCCAACAGGTTCGTGGTCGACGAGTACATCGGTCGGTCGACGTCGTTCGCCGAACGCATCCCGCGCCTGGCCACCGTCTATGCACCCGACGTCGTGGTGCTCGACGGCGGACGAAACGATCTCTTTCCACCCACCGAGGACGTCTTCCGGGCAATGGTCGCGACCGTCGAAGACGTACGGCGCACCTGGCCCGCGGCCACGGTCGTCTTCGTCAGGCCCCGCCTCCTCGCCGACCCATCCGATGATCTGGGATTCGACGACGAATTCATGGCGCGCCTGGCGGCAGAACCCGCCGCCGAGGGTGTCCTGTTCGTCGATCCCATCGCGCCGTTGAGCGGGACGGACACCTCCGCGCTGCTGGCTGCGGATCGAAAGCACCCCAATCCCCTCGGTGTGCAAGCCATCGGTGCGGCGCTGACCGATTCGCTCGAAGCTCTCGGACCGGGCGTCCGATCATGAACGACACGGTTTCCGAGTACGGTCGCGTACTGCGTGAGCGGTGGCGCTGGATCGTATGGGGAGTTCTGCTGACGCTGGCTGCAACGACGCTGTTCCTGCTGCTGCGTCCGCCGCTGTACCGGTCCGAGGCCGCCGTGTTCGTCCGCACGCCCGGTGATGTCAGCCGCGTTCTCGACGGGGGCGACTCCTACGCGCAGGGCCGCGCCCGAACCTATGCCGCACTGGCGAACAGCCGCGACGTGGCAGCTCGGGTGATCGCCGATCTCGGTCTCGGCCTCACGCCCGAGGTGCTGTCCGCGCGAGTGGAGGCCGTCAATCCACCGGGCACGGCACTCATCGAGTTCGAGTTCCGTGCTCCTTCGGCCGAAGAGTCCGAACAGATGGCGACCGTCTTCCTCTCCGAACTCGCGGCCACAGTGCGCACTCTGGAGTCGGTTCCCGGATCGCTCGTCCCACGCGCCGAGTTGATCGTCGTCGATACCCCGGGGCCGACAGCTCGTGTCGTCGCCATGCGTGCCACGATCCCGGTCGTCTTGTCCGGCGCGGTGCTGATCGGGGCGCTCCTCGGCTCCGCGGGGGCCGTGCTGCGTTTCCTCTTCGATCACTCGATCCGCGACCCCCGCGATGCTGCACGGATTTCCGGGCGGCCGGTTCTCGGTTCGATCGGCGGGGAACCGACGGAGCAGTTCACGGTGGAGGAGCGCGGGATCCTGTACCGTCTGCTCGCGGCCGTCGACCGGTCGGAACGCGGCGCGTTCACGGTGACCGGCGCCGGTCCCGGATCCACGGTCTCCGCGGTGTCCGTCTTCCTCGCCACGGCGCTCGCCATGCGCAGCGATTCGGTGGTACTGGTCGATCTCGACTTCCGCTCCGCCGAACTGACGGAAGCGCTGTCGGATCGCCACGCGTCCGGGGTTGCCGACGTCCTGCGCGGAGAGACGACACCGGCTGAAGCGGCGAGAGAAGTCTCGCTGCGAACCACCCACAGCAGTTTCATCGGAGTAGGCACCGCAGCGGGGGCCATCGATGATCGGATGCTCACAGCCCCACTGCGGGAGATGGTCTACGCCCTCCGCACGTCGTACACATGGGTGGTACTCACGTGCCCCTCGCTGCCGGCAGCAGTAGAGATCGGGGCCGAGTCGGATGTGGTCGTGCTCGCGGTGGGAAAGAATGTGACGACAGAGGAGCAGCTACGTCAGGCCTCGGCGTTGCTGCCGAGGGACGCGGTCGTGGTCTTCGACATGGACACCCACTGGAGTCCCGGCCGAAGTTCTGAGCGCGACAGGAAGACCGAGGCGGCAGAGTGAGACTGGACGGGTTCCTTGCCGAGCTGAAGCTGTACCGGAAGACGTTTCTCGTCGTCACCGTTGTGGTGTTCGTCGCAGGTCTCGCCTGGCTTCTCCTGGCCCCGGACAGGTACGTGTCGACCACCAAGCTGATGGTGTCGATCGAGGGATCGACGACCGCCGCCGCATACCAGAACGACGAGGTGGTCGCAGGACGGGTCAACTCCTATGTCGTCCTGCTGACCAGCGACGTCGTGACCCAGCTCGTTGTGGATGAACTCGGCCTGCCGGAGACGGCCCGAGAAGTGTCCGGCAAGGTGAGCGCAACGGTCGTGCCGCCGAGAACGTCGATCATCGACATCACGGTGACGGACCGATATCCGGATCGTGCTCGGCTCATCGCCGACGCGCTCGCGCGCGAGTTCGTCGGGTATGTCGAAGCACTGGAAACACCGACCGGCGACGACGGTCAGAAGGTGAACACGCGGATCGCCTCTTCCGCGTCCGAGCCGCAGCAGGCGTGGGTCGAGCGGGCAGGTCCTGCTGCCGCCATCGTGCTCGCCGCACCATTGCTGGGCGCCGTCGCGGTGTGGATCCGATCCCGAACCGACCCCATAGTGCGAACCGCCGACCGCGCCGTCACCGTGTCGGGAGTTCCGGTGCTCGGACGCGTGGACGGGGTGGATTCCGCAACCGACAGTGATATGGACGGGTATCGCCGGCTGCGGCTGCGGCTGCGCCCCGACCCTCGTGCCGAGCCTGGTGATCGGGCACAGGTCTGGGTCGTGACGTCGGCTGCAGGAGAGGCCGACACAGCGACGCTGGCGTCGAACCTGGGGCGTGTCACGGCATCGAGCGGCGATCGGACGCTCGTCGTCCATACCGACGAGCGAGGGAGCCGGGCGGAAGCCGGGACACGGGGACCGGCCTGGACCGAACCGGCGCAACGCGACGGCGCACCCGGCCTGACCGATTCCACGCCCGGACTCACCGGCTACCCCTCCGACCCGACGACCATCGCGACCGACGCGACCGATCCGACTGTCACGATCGACCGTCTGCGACCGGACTACGCGCAGGTCATCGTGGCCGCGCCCGCCGTCCTGTCGACGTGTACGGCCTCGATTGCGGGCGAACAGGCCGACGGCATCCTCCTCGCGGCCGTATTGGACGTGACGCGACGGCGGGATTTGAGTCGCGCCGTCGAGTCCCTTCGCTCTGTCGGCGCGCCTGTGACCGGCGTGGTGCTGTCGGATGGGGCAGAAAGGTCACAATCGACGGGTTTCAGTCGGTAGGGTTGAACTGCTCGGGTCGGCGAGTCTGCGGGTCGTCGAGCACGGTTCGTCCTCGGCAGGTAGCTCACGTCGGTTCATCCGATGATGAGGGGGCATTGACATGGATCTGTTCGATGTCGTGCGGTCGTGCTTCCGCCGCTGGTATGTCGTACTTCCACTTCTGGCGATCACCGCGTGGTACAGCTACGGCGTCTACAGCTCCGTGAAACCGGTCTACTACGCAAGCGCGGTCATCGGCTTGGCTCCGCCGAGTGTCCGGCAGGACACGCCCTCGACTGGCGGCGAGATCCGGCGGAACGGTCTGCTGGATGTCGGTGGAGCGTCACTGCTGGCGAATCTGACCGCACTCGGGCTGAGGGAACCGTCCGTGGTGGACCGGGTCGTGGCGGCCGGTGGCCTGTCCGATTACGGCGCGAAGGCATTCCCGACCCCATCTCCCAACCCGCAGCTGCCGCTGGTGTTCGTCGAGGAGACGGCGTCGGATCCTGCCGACGTGACGAAGACCTTGGAGCTTGTTGCCGCACAGGCCGAAGTGACGCTGCGGACCCTGCAGCAGCAAGCTCGGGTACCCGAGGATCAGATGGTCACGTCCTTCGTCGTGACACCGCCCGGCGTCCCGACGGCTGCGATGCCCACCCGCACACGCTCGACCGTCGCGATCCTTGCCACCGGGGTCGGACTATCGATCCTGTTCACCGTGTTGGTCGACGTTTCGCTGACGCGGCTGAAATCACGCAGGCAGACAGCCCAACCTCCGTCGCCGGCAGGTCCGCGCCCCGGCAGATCCTCGTACAACCCCGACGGCGAAGGCGGACGTATGCCGGCCGACGGTGCCGTGGATGCCCGATGAAGACTACGGTCTTCGTTGCGCGCCGACGGCCGGGCGATCACTTCGACGGTGCGGTCCGCGGTGCCGAACAGCGAGAACGCACCCCGTGGTTTCTCGCCTTCCTGTGTCTCCTGATCCCCTGCCTACCGGCCTTCGCCACCCTGCCCGGCCCGCTCAAGAGCAACGGTTCACCTGCGCGGATGGCCGCGGTCATGCTGTTCGGCCTCGTCGTCCTCGGATTCCTGACGGTCCGACGCACCACAACTCACCCCACGGTGAACCCTGGGGTGGTCGTCATGCTTCTGTTCTTCCTGCTGCTGACCCTGGTCTACGGAATCGGGTTGCTCCGTACGGGCGATGCCCTGGTAGAAGCCAACAAGACCCGGGCGATCATCACCCTGGTCGCAAATGTGGGGGTGGCCCTCTATGTTCTCGTGAGAATCGAGAGCACACGGCAGCGGACCATCATCCTCGGCTGCCTCACCGTAGGTCTGGCATTCGCGTGTTCGGTCGGACTACTCCAGAGTCTGACCTCGATCGATCTGCGATTCCTGTTCATGCCCCCGGGCTTCGTCGTGAACCTCGATCCCGAGTACCTGCAGTTCACCGAGCGGAGAGGCGCCGTGCGTGTTGTCGGTACCTCCGAGCACGCGATCGAATTCTCCGTTCTGGCTGCAGTGACCGTGCCGATGACCATCCACTTTGCGCGTTACGCCACGCGCCGGAGCGCCCGCTGGGCTGCGGTCGCCACGTGCGGTGTGGCGTTGGTGTCCATGCCCGCCGCCATCTCTCGCACCGGCGTGCTCACTCTGCTCGCGTGCCTGCTCGTCTACATGTTCGCGTTCCAGGTTCGGCAGCTGGTCCCGGCCGCCGTCGCCGGGGCGGCCGCGATCATGGGCTATGCCGTCGCCTTCCCGGAGACACTGGATGCGCTGTGGCGGACGATCACGGGTTCGGAGCAGGATGACAGTATCCTGACGCGGACAGCCGACTATGCCGCAGTGTCGCAGACCTTTCGCGAGAATCCTGTCTTCGGGGTCGGCCTCGGTGGAGCTCCTCCCAGCGCGTATCAATTGCTGGACAACGAGTGGCTACGGACGATCGTGCAGGGCGGTGTTGTAGGACTCGCCGCGATGATTCTGCTGACGGGAGGAGCAATCTTCGGCATCTCGGCGGGATTGCGCCGCGCCACCTCACCCCGGGAACGCGATCAGGCCTACATGATGGGATCAGTGCTGGTGGGCATCCTGGTCTCCAGCACTACCTTCGACCTGTTCTTCTACCAGCAGGCAACCTTCGTCTTCTTCATCGTGTTCGGCCTGCTGTGGTCCACCTTCAGCGTTTCGGTGCCGGAAATCGACTCACCCGACCGATACGACGCAGAACGCGACATTTCCTCGCCACAGGCTGACGACCGTGCTCGATAAGCGCCCGACAGCACGTTCCCTCGTCGCCCCGCTGCTCGTGGCGGTGATGGTGCTTACCGGATCATGCACGCAAGGCTCCCCCGACACGGCCGAACGTCCCGGCTCGCCGGCAGGAAGCCTGTGGTCCGACGAAACCGTCCCGGCCGTCTCCGGCGATCCCGCCGCGCGGCCGATCGA
>NZ_WVTE01000282.1:0-25585 GCF_009939605.1 Rhodococcus sp. YH1
GGTTGAGCCGCAGCGACCACCGGAGGCGCCCCGCCGCGTCAGATCGCCGCGTGCAGGGCGGCACGGTGGGCCGGTTCCGCTGCCTCGAAGTGCCCGCGCAGCGTTTCCGTCTCGTACTCGGTGCGGTACAGACCGCGCGACCGAAGCCGTGGTACCACCTCGTCCGCGATGACCTCCAACCCGTCCGTCAGGATGTCCGGCTGCAGGTTGAACCCGTCGCACGCACCGCCGAGATACCACTCCTCGATGCGGTCGACGAGCTGCTCCGGAGTCCCGACGAACCCGCCGTGCCCGGAGCCGGTGTATCGAGTTTCGCGCAGGTACTCACGGACCGTCGGCTGGGTCTGCCGGATCTGTTCGAGGATGGACTCCCGGAATCCGATACTTCCCTGGAAGAGGTCGGTGTCCACCGGTCCCCGCAGGACGTCGTCGGGGAACTTCTCGTCCAGCTCGAGCTTGGCGACGTCGACACCGATCGCGTGCGACAGCCACGCCGCGGAGTACCAGCCCGGGCTGGTCTCGTACAACTCGTCGACCCGCCGGCGCGCTTCCTCCTCCGTCGAACCGAGAGTCAGCAGCAGACCGGGCAGAATCTTCACGTCGCCCGGCGCGCGCCCGTGCCTGACCGCATCGGCCTTGACCTGCCGATAGTGCTCCCGTGCCGTCTCCTGGGTGATCTCCGCCGCGAACACGCCGTCGGCGAAGCGCGAGGCGATGTCACGGCCGCCGGGCGAGCCGCCGGCCTGGAAGAGCACCGGCCGGCCCTGCGGCGAGGCGGGGGCGACGAAATCGCCGTCGTATCCGAAGTACCTCCCGTCGTATCGCACCGTTTCGCCGGTTCCCGCAGCGGACCACAGTCGCTGCACCAGCTCCGCGAACTCCGCACCGCGGTCGTACCGTTCGGAGCGCGGCACGACCCGTGACAGTCCGAAGTTCGCGGCCGAGCGGTCGTCCCGGGTGGTCACCAGGTTCCAGCCGGCTCTGCCCCGGGACACGTGATCGAGCGTGAGAATGCGACTCGCGAGCTCGACTGGATCGTTGAACGTGGTGGACGCGGTGGCGATGAGACCGACCCGTTCGGTGGCCTGCGCGACGTGCGCCCACAGGACGGTCGGATCGAGCCGGATCGGGTTGGCGTCGTACGCGGGATCCCCCAGCCCCAGCGCGTCGGCCAGGAACACGGCGTCCAGTGTGGCGCGTTCGGCGAGCCGACCGATGCGCTCCCAGTACGCCGGCTCGAGGAAGTCCCGCGCTCCCAGCAGGGGCGAGCGCCAGGCCGACGGAATGTACCCGTAGACGAGGACATTCACGCCGAGGATCACATGACCGTCTCGTCGGTTCCCCATCGAGCTAGACCCCCTGTCCCTGCGGGCGGGCGTACGGGTTCGAACCGCCCGCCGGCACCGTGCCGTTGACGTAGAAGTCACCGAGCACGCGCTCCTTGAACACCCGCGGGTTGTGGGAGGCGAGCGTCCGGGCGTTGCGCCAGTGCCGGTCCAGCGCCAGCGGAACCGCCGTCGCAGAGGCACCCAGCGCATCGAAGACGGTCGTCGTCACCTCGAGCGCCGAGTCGACGACGACCGACTGGGCCTCGTGCGTGCGGACGGTCGCCTGCACCAGCGCGACCTTCTCCGTCTCGTCGTCGCCAAGCGCGTGGGCCCGTGCCACCGCGTCGAGCGTGGCGGCCTGCTTTTCCAGGGCCGCGTCGGCCTGGAACACACGCGTCGCGAGGAAACCGATGCGCTGCTGCAGTAGCGGGTCCTGCGGAGGCGCCTGGTCCACGCCGAGAGGGTAGTTGCGCGTGCGGCGCCGCAACGCCGCAGTGCCGTCTCGGAAGGCTGCTCGGGCAATACCGACGAGCACCGACAGCAGCGCCGTCTGGTAGAAGAGCCCCTGGTAGGCGAAGCGGTCCTGGGCGGGGAAGATGCCGTGCTCGTCGACCTCGGCGTCCTGGTAGCGGGCCGATCCGCTCGCGGTGGTCTGCTGGCCGAAGCCCTCCCAGTCGTCGACCAGAGTGACGCCGGGTTGAGTGCGGGGCACGAGGACCGTGACGAGTTCGTCGTTGTCGTCGCGGCCGATGACGTCGAGCCAGTCCGCGTAGAGACTGCCGGTCGCGTAGAACTTGTTGCCGGTGATGCGGGTGACGCCGTCGGAGGTGGTGATGCGGGTGGCAATCTCGCCGAAGCTCGCGTTGCTCGCCTCCGTCCACCCGCCGCCGACGAACTCGCCCCGGCGGAATCGCTCGAGCCAGACCTCGGTGGCGGGATGGTCCGGCGCATTCAACCGATCCTCGACGAACGCAAGATGGTTGCGGAAGACATGGGAGACGTTGGGGTCTGCTTCGGCGAGTTCGGCGAGCAGCAGGAAGACCTGCTGCAGCGATGCCCCGTCGCCGCCGAGCTCACGCGGGATCCGCAGCCGCGAGAATCCCGCGTCGATCAGCCAGCGCACCTGTTCGTGCGGGAACTCACGGGCGCGTTCCCGTGCGAGGTTTCCTTCCGCGATCCGCGCGAAGACGGGCCGGTAGGTCGCGGCGAGCGTGCCGAACTCCGCAGCGGGGCGGGCAAGCAGCGACCGGATGTCGGTGGAGGTGGGTGCGGCCATGATGTTCACTTTCTGGATTGGTCTGGGGCGACGCGCGTCAGCGGTAGACGCTCGTCGTCGGCGCCGCGAACGCCGGCTGGGCTTGCGCGAGGAGCTGGGCGGGTGGCGCGAGGCCGAGGGTGGCGCGCAGCGTCACGTCGCGATCTCCGCGGCCGGTGCCGTCCACCGCGGTCAGCACGGCGAGTGCTCGGTCCAGCAGGTGCAGCACGCTCTCGGCAGCTTCGGCGGGCTCGGCCGACCGGAGCAGCACCCCGTCGGCGCCGGCGGCGATCGACTCTTCGACCGCGGTGATCACCTCGTCGTGCCGCGGCACTCCCGCGACAGGGACCTCCACCAGCAGGCCCGTGCGGCCGGACGCGGCAGCGGCCACGCTCGCGGCGTCCGGGAATCCGCCGAGAACGACGAGATCGGCCGCGGCGGGAGCCGCCGCGACCAATTCCGGATCGTCGGCATACCACGCGAGGACGGGCGCACCCTGTGGCGAGCTGGGCACGCTCAACGGTCCTGCGATGTCGACGACGCCGTGGTGGTCGATGCGCACGATCCGATCGGAGCGGACGAGGACGCCCGAGTCCTTGTCGGCGATCACGCTGTCGAGTGGCCAGCTCTGCCACAGTTCGGCGATCGCGAGAGCCGTGTCGGCCGCGGTGGCCGCACCCAGCTCGGCACCGTCGTTCAGCCCCACAGCACCCCAGGCGCTGTGCCCGTGACCACGTGCATCTCGGTGCCCGAGGAGCAGTCCAGCCCGCCCGTGCGTGAGGTGATCGAGCGAAAGTACCCTTCGCGCAAGGTTATAGGGCAGGTCGTGGTGCGCGGCGCCGGCGACCACCAGCGGCGGGCCACCCCCGGTGGCCAGCGCTGTCGCGACGATGCTCGGGTCCATGTCCGTCGGGCGCGGAGTCTCGGCCGTTCGGTCCGCGGGTGGTGTCCGGGTGATCCGATCGATCCCTACCACCCCGAATGCCGCACCGCTCGTGGACCATCGATCGAGAGATTCGCGATCGTCGAGAAGGCGACTCGCCTCGTCACCGGTGAGGCCCACTGCAACGACCGGCGTCCGGCCCGGTGCATCACGTCCTGTCATGAAATTCGTACCTTTCGTGCGCCGAGATCGGCGTTCAGCAGCTCACGGACGGCCGGCGATCTGTCGGCGTCGTGCAGGTCTTCGGTCGGGAAGGTGTCGACGAGGCGTCCGTGGGACATCACGCCGATGCGGTCACAAGTCCATTCGACGAGCCCCAGACCGTGTCCGATGAAGACACAGGTCAGGTCGAGCCGTTCGCGTAGTTCCAGGATCAGGTCGACGACGCCAGCCTGCGTGGACACGTCCAGGGCGGACGTTGGCTCGTCGAGGATCAGCAGTTCCGGGGCCGGAGCGAGCGCTCGCGCGATGCACACCCGTTGTGCCTGCCCGCCGGACAGGGAATGCGGGTACCGGTCGGCGAACTCGGCGGGCAGTCCGACCAGTTCGAGTGCTTCGACGACGAGGTTCGTTGCTCGGCCCCCGTCGGGAATGCAGCCGAATCGCCGCAACGGCCGGGCGATCTGCTCGCCGACCCGAATGCTCGGATTGAGCGAGCCGAGCGGGTCCTGGAACACATATTGCAGCCGTGGACGGATGTCGCGCAGGGTGTGCCGATCTGCACCCGCGATCCGACGACCCTGGAACTCCACCGAGCCGCCGGTCACGTCGAGCAGGCCGCCCATCAGGCGGGCGAGGGTGGACTTGCCCGAGCCGGAGGAGCCGATGAGACCGTAGATCTCTCCCGACCGGATCTCGAGCGACACGTCCTCGACCGCGACGAACCGGCGGCGGGGGGTACCGGTCCCCCAGCCACCGGCGGTGAACGTCCTCGTGACGTGGTCGAGCTTCAGGACGGCAGGCCCGGAACCGGGATCCGTGCCCTCCACGACAGGTACGGGACCGGAGCCGCCGGGCGAGGTCAACGAGCGTGGTCCGTGCCAGCGGGGCAGGGCACGGCGCTTGCCGAGCCGGGGCACCGCCGCGAGCAGTTCTCGGGTGTAGGGGTCGCGGGGTGACGAGAGCACCGTGTCCCGCGGACCGGACTCCACCACTGCGCCGCCCCGCAGCACCACCACGGTGTCCGCGAGATACTCGACCACGTCGAAGTCGTGCGTGATGAGCAGCAGGGACGCTCCGGTCGTGCGCGCCACATCCCGTAGCAGGTCCAGGACCTGCCGCTGCACGACGGTGTCGAGCGCGGTGGTCGGTTCGTCCGCGATCAGCAGCGCGGGCCCGGCGAGGCCGGCCAGCGCGATCATGACTCGCTGCCGCATGCCGCCGCTGAGCTCGTGCGGATAGGCGTCGAGTACACGGTCCGGGTCGTCGAACCCGACGCGGCGCAGCCACTCCGCGCTCAGCTTCCGCCGCTCCGCTCGCCGCGTGCGCGGTCGATGACGGGCGAGAACCTCGTCGAGCTGACTGCCGACCCGGAAGGACGGGTCCAGCGAGCTCAGCGGATTCTGGAACACCATTCCGATGCCGGACCCGCGGAAGGCGTTGAGGCGCCGCTCGGGCAGGCCGGCGAGGTCCACGGGGGCGTCGGTGCCGCCGCGGAACCGGATCGAGCCTCCGGCAAGGTGTGCCCCCGGTGGAAGGAGACCGAGAAGTGCCGCGGCCGTCAGACTCTTGCCCGAGCCGGATTCGCCGACGAGGGCGAGCACCTGTCCCTCTCTGATGGCGAATGACACGTCGCCGACCGTGGGGGCGTCGGCGGGATCGCCGGGGAAGCGGATGTTCAGGCCCCGGACCTCGAGGACCGCAACGGGCGCGGCGGGCGTCGGCGGTGTGCGCAGGTCGGTTCCGTACAGGCTGGTCATCACCGGGTTCCTCTCCGCACTCGCGGGCTGAACACGTCGTGCAGGCCGTCACCGAGCCAGTTGAAGGCCAGGGCGACCACGAGGACCGTCACGCCGGGGATCAGTGCGACGTACAGGTGCCCCGAGATGATCACCTTCGCTCCGGAGGCAATCATCTGGCCCCAGTCCGGTTCGGGTGGCTGCACGCCGATTCCGACCGCGCTGAGGCTCGCGGAAAACACCACCATCGCGCCCACGAGGCCCGTGGCGTACACGACGATCGGGCCCGCGACGTTCGGCAGGACCTCTCGCAGCATCAGCGACCAACGCCCGGCGCCGAGTGAGATCGCGGCCTCGACGTACTCCTTGCCATGCTGCTGCTTGACCTCCGCGAACACCACA
Organism: Rhodococcus sp. YH1; assembly: GCF_009939605.1. Taxonomy (NCBI): domain Bacteria; kingdom Bacillati; phylum Actinomycetota; class Actinomycetes; order Mycobacteriales; family Nocardiaceae; genus Rhodococcus; species Rhodococcus sp. YH1. The sequence continues at coordinate 5,827 of NZ_WVTE01000282.1, forward strand.
CGCGTGACGTAGGGCACGACCGCGAACAGGATCGCGAGCACCACCACGCCCGGACCCGGGCTGAGCAACGCGGCCAGGGCGATCGCGACGAGAATGACGGGGAACGCGAACAACACGTCGACGATCCGCATGATCACCCCCGACGCGCGCGGGCCCGCAAAGCCCGCCGCGAGCGCCGCCGCGGAGCCCACCACCGCCGCCAACACGACCGCCAGCACGGCGAGCACCAGGGACGTGCGACCGCCCCACAGCAGCCGGCTCAGCAGATCCCGTCCGAGTTCGTCGGTGCCCAGCAGGTGGCCGGGGCTTCCCGGCGGCAGGAACTTCGCGGCGGAGTCGGTGAGGACGGGATCGTACGGCGCCAGTATCGGTGCCAGCAGCGAGCACACCACGACGAGTCCGATCAGGATCACCGCGACGATGAACTGGATGCGATGACGTCGGCGACCGACGCGGGCGGGGTCCGGAAGATCGGTGGTGTCTCGCTCCTCGAGCAATGTTGCCATCATGCGCCTTTCAGGCGGGGGTTCAAGCCGTCCACGATCAGGTCCGTGATCAGGTTGACGAGGAGGTAGCACAGTGCGACGAGCACGATCCCGCCCTGGATCACCGGGTAGTCCTTACCGTTGACCGCATTGACCAGCTGCGTACCGATGCCGGGCCAATTGAAGACGATCTCGACGAAGAACACACCGGTGATCAGGGTGCCGATCTCGAGTCCCGTGATATTCACGACGCTCGGCAGAATATTCCGGAAGACGTTCTTCCCATACAGCTTTCGCGTAGGAATGCCTTGGGAAAGAAACGTCCGGAACCAGTCCGACGACCTCTCCCGGATCACCCCGATACGCACGAACCGGGCAAGCACCAGCATCGAGATCAACGCTGCCGACACCGCCGGCAGCACCAGGTGCTGCAGAAGATCGGCGAGTCCTCCGCCACCGCGCGACTCCATTCCACCCACCGGCAGCCAGCGCAGCTGCAGCGCGAACACGCTGATCAGGACGAGACCGAACCAGTACACCGACAGGTTGCTGCCGATCTGCACGAGCAGCATGACCGTGCGGTCGATCCAGGTTCCGTGAAATATGCCCGCGAGCAACCCGATCGAGGTCCCCACCACCACGCAGACGACCGCCCCCGCCGCGGTGAGGATCAGGGTGTTCACGAAATTGGGGACCAGAATGTCGAACACGGGGGTGCCCAGGGTGAGGGACAGCCCGCCGCCGTCGACGAGCAGGTTCTTCAACCACACGAAGTACTGCTCCCACAACGGCCGGTCGAGGCCGTAGGTGGCCCGGATCTCCGCGAGCTGTTCCGCCGGGAATCTCGACGCGAACTGCGCTTCGACGGGGTCTCCGGGCGTCAGCGCGCCCAGCAGGAAGGCGAGCAGCGACACGATCAGCAGAATCGGGACGATGTTGGCGACTCGGAATCCGATCCGTCGGAACCGGCTCATCGGATGTCCGTGAGCCAGACGTTCGACAGGTCGTACCAGTTGGTGGACGCGAACGTGAACCCTTCGACGTTCGGACCCGTCGCGTAGTACCGGTTCAGATTGACGGCCGGGATGACCAGCGCGCGCCGGCGCAGCTCCTCCTCCGCCTTCTGCCACAGGGCGATTCGCCGGTCGGGCTCGGCGGTGTAGAGCGCGGTCTCGATCGCCTGCGTGACCTCCGGGTACTGCTCCGGCTTCAGGCCGCGGTTGACGAGGCCGTTGAAGCCGTTGTACAGCCACTCCGCGTCGGTCTCGCCGAACTCGTCGATGTTCAGTCCGTCGCCCGGTTGCGGATTGTAGACGCGGGCAGAGTAGTTCACTCGGTCCAGGCTCACCACGTCGGCCTCGACACCGATCTCTTTCAGGTGCGCCTGCAGCCACTGGCCGACGTTCTCGTTGGCGACGTCGATGACGAGGTTGAACCGCAGCTGGCCGGGCCCGTAACCGGCTTCGGCGAGGAGCTGCCGAGCCCGATCCGGGTCGTACTCGAAGTCCTTCACGTCGGCGCGGTACGCCTCGTTACCGGGCGGGAGGAAGGAGTACTGAGGCGCGGCATAGCCGTTGTACACCTCGTCCGCGAGCGCCTGACGGTCGAGCCCGTGGACGAGTGCCTGCCGCACGCGGTCGTCGTCGAAAACCGGGTTGCGCCGGTTGAACGAGAAGTAGATCAGTTCCGCCCCAGTGCCTTCCGGTACGTGGAGGCCGGCGTTCTCAAGCGTCTCCACGTCGTCGGGCTGGACATAACTGATGAGGTCGACCTCGCCGCCCAGGAGGGACGCCACCCGGGTCTGGTTGTTCGGGATGATGCGGAAGGTGAGCGAGTCGAGATGCGGTCGCTCGCCCCAGTAGCCGTCGTTGCGCTCGAGGACGATGCGATCGCCGATGGCGCGGGAGACGAAGCGGTACGGCCCGGTGCCTTCCGGATGTTCCGCGAAGCCGTCGTTTCCGTACCGTTCCCAGATCGCCGGGTTGCCGACGGGAAGGGTGTACATCGACTGCGCGAGGATGCGCGGGAAGCCCAGGAAGGGGCGCTCGAATTCGAAGGTGTACGTGTGCTCGCCGGTGGGAGCCGCCTTCAGCAGGCCGCCGAACCACACCTTGACCCGGCCCGCGCTCTCCTCGTCGAAGAACTCGTAGGAGCGGTCCCAGACCCGGCGGACGTTCTTGTGCAACGCCTCGGCGTCGAACGAGGTGCCGTCGTGGAAGGTGACGCCGTCGCGCAACCGGAAGGTCCAGGTTCGTCCGTCCCCGCTGTGCTCCCAGCTCGTGGCGAGCACCGGCACGAGGTCGGGCGTACCCTCGGCCCGGGTGAGATCCTCGCCAACGAGCGGCTCGAAGATGTTGCGGGAGACCCGATACGTCTCCCAGAACACCTGCCGGTGCGGATCCAGGCCCCGCGGTTCGAGATACAGCCCGGTGACGAAATCACCACCATCGCTGGGACTTTCGCTCGAGTCGCCGCCCGCCGCACCACCGGATGCGCAGCCCGCGACGAGCCACACCACAGTCAATCCCGCCGCCACGGCGGCGAGACGGTTCCTTTTGCGCACTGGCACACACTTTCGTTTCAACAAACAAGCAACGACCGGTCCACCGTATCCGGGCAAATCCCCGGTCGGCACCGATTGCACTCACCGTGATTTTTTGTGCGCTCCACCCCGTGTTCGCCGCAGTCGCGAGGGTAAAAATCAGTGACGCACATAAAGGTTGATCGTTCATCGCACACCGGGCACCGTGAATCGAGGTGTGTCGGTGGCGACGACCGTCGTACGGTGTGCGACGGGTGTGACGCATCCGGAGACGCCGACACCCAATCCTGCAGGCGCACCGCTTCCTGGTACGCCTGCCGCCCGTACGACAGGAATACGCCATGCCCCCGCAGCCAACCGATCACTCCGGTCTCGAGGTCGACATTCGAGTCCTGGTCGATGAACAGGATCTGACCGGTGCCTTCGACGTCTTCCGAACCGCCATGGTGGGCCTACCGTCGTTCGATCCGCTGCCGCCCGGCACCGTCGGAAAGATCTTCGAGCCCGGCCGGACCCTCGGTGCTTACGTGGCGGGACAGCTCGTCGGCACCGTGGACTCCGCGGCGAGTTCGTTGACGTTGCCGGGCGGGCGGACGGTCGCCCACGCGGCAGTCACCCACGTCGGCGTGCTCCCCACCCACACCCGACGCGGGATCGTCTCGCGACTACTGCAGCGCCAGCTGGGGGACGCCCGTGCCGGCGGCGAGGTCGTCGCGACGCTCCGCGCGTCCGAGGCGACGATCTACGGCCGGTACGGCTACGGGATCGCCAGCCGGGCGGCCGCCGTCGAGGTGGACACCCGCCGCGGTGCCCTACGCTCCGATGCCCCGGCCGGTGATCGGGTACGTCTCGTCGACCCGGCCGGGGCGTGGGACGTTCTGCCCGGTATCCATGCACGCAACGCGGACCCGCGCCCAGGAGCGATCACCAGACCACCGGTGTGGTGGGCGGCCCAGGAGATGAGGGCGGCCACCGCGCAGGGGCCCGCCTACGTCGCTCTCGCCGGATCCGAGGGCTCCGAGACCGGCTTCGTCCGCTACCACCCGATCGGTACGGAGGCCTGGTTCGGCGGCACCGAGCGCACAGTCGTCGTCGACGACCTTCACGCTCCGTCGCGAGACACGTTCGTCGGCATCGTCCGGTTCCTCTGGAACCTCGATCTCGTCGACCGGATCATCTTCCCGACCCTTCCGGTCGACTCGTCGCTGCCGTGGCTGCTCACCGATCCGAGAGGGGCCCGGACAACCGGGCTCAGGGACGAGACCTGGCTGAGGATTCTCGATGTCGGGACGGCGCTCGGCGCTCGTGCGTATGCCGGCGGCGAGACCCTCGTCATCGGCGTCCACGACCACCTCCTCCCCGCAAACACCGGGACATATCGCGTCTCCGGAGGGGACGTGGAGACAGTCGCGCACCGCATCGAACCGGACGTCGATCTCGAAACCGATGTCGCGACGTTGAGCGGCGCGCTCCTCGGTGGCGTGCGATGGCACCAGCTCGCCGCATCCGGAACAGTCCGGGCCCGTTCCGCCGGCGCGATTGCCTCGGCCGACCGGAGCTTCGGAACCGACCTGGCGGCGTTCGCCGGGACGAATTTCTGAGATCCCCACCGTACTCCCGCCCGCTACACCGAAGGACACCTGTGAGAACACCCCGCCGACCGGCGTCACGCACCCTGCGTGGCGCTGGCATCGCCGTCACCGCGCTCGCTGCAGTGCTTGTCGCTGCCTGCACCGGCACCGCCCCGGCGAACCGCGCCGCCGACGGCGACATCGTCGCCGGCGGAACGCTGCGGATCGCGTCGCTGGCCTCCGACATGGACTCGCTCGATCCCCTGACCGGGTACGACACGAACGCCTGGGCCGTGCAGCGCGCCATCACCCGGCAGCTCGTGACGTTCCCCGGCTCGGCGAACGAACTGAAGGACGACACCGAACTCACCCCCGACCTCGCCGAGTCCTGGGACGTGAGCGAGGACGGCCGGACCTACACCTTCCACCTGCGCGACGGCATCACCTACTCGGGGTCTTCGACCCGCGAGATCGTCGCCGACGACTTCGTCTACGCGATCGAGAGGTTCTGCGACCCGAACAAGCAGGTGGCGGCCGTCAACTACTTCCACCTGATCTTCGAGGGCTTCACGCAGTTCTGCAGCGAGTTCGCGAAGGAGCCCACCGGGGACCTCGCCGCGTCCAAGCGGTTCATCGACACGCACGACATCTCGGGCGTGCGTGCCCTCGACGACAAGACACTGGTCATCACCGCGCCGGCCAAGTCGTACGATTTCCTCGACATCCTCACCATGAACTTCGTAACTCCGCTACCGCCGGAGGTCGCGTCGAAGTACTTCGGCGACTCGCTCGAGTTCCGGCAGAACTTCCCGTCGTCCGGCCCGTACCGGATCGACACGTACCAGCCGGGCCAGCAGTTGATCCTGAAGAAGGTCGAGGGGTACAACCACGACGCCGATCCGGCCCGCAAAGCCTACGTCGACGAGATCGCGATCGACTTCACGGCCAACAGCGAGGACAGCGTGGTGCAGAAGGTGCAGTCGGGCGAGGCGGACCTCACCCTGTACATGGACGTCCCGCCACGCGCCGTGCTGAACCAGTACGCATCGACGAACAATCCCAACCTGCACACCTCCGACAGCGGCGCGGCCAACTTCATCGTGCTCAACGCCAAGCCCGAGGCGACGTTCCCCGGCGCCACCGCGCTGCGAGACCCACGAGTGCGGCAGGCCCTGGCCTATGCCGTCGACAAGGCGAATCTCGTTCAGGGACAGGGTGGCCCGATCGCCGCGAAGCCGAACGGTCAGATCGTCACCTCCACCCTGCTCGGACACGAGCCGTTCGACCCGTATGCGACGCCGGGGAGCAAGGGTGACCCGGCCAAGGCGCGGCAACTGCTGGCCGAGGCCGGATATCCCGACGGCCTCACCCTCGACGCGGTCTACCGGTCTACCGTGCAGTTCGAGAGCATCGCGGTCACCCTGAAGGAAGACCTGGCAGCGGCCGGCATCACCCTGAACCTCACCGCACTTCCCGGCACCGAGTACTCGGCCTACCTGCAGGACCCCGGCAGCCGCTACGACGTGGCCCTGAGCGGTTCGTTCACCCCAGACTGGCAGGGCCGCTCGACCCGGATGCTGCTCGGCGGCTGGCTGAACTCCGAGGCGTCGCCGTGCGGCAAGGGCAACGTCAACGCCATCTGCTACAGCAACGATCGGCTCAACGAACTCGCCCGGCAGGCCTTCCCGTCCGTCGACCCCGGGCCGATCTGGGCGGAGGCCGATCGGGTCGTCTCCACCGACCTGCCGTGGATTCCGCTGTTCGAAAAGCGCAAGAACCTCATCTCGTCCGATCGCGTGACCAACTGGACGTGGGCGTCGCTCCCGGCCCAGGCGGACTTCACCAACATCGCGATCCGGCCCGGAGCCTGACATGTCCGTGTTGAGCGTCGAGAACCTCACCGTGTCGTTCCGGTCCGGAACCGCGGTGCGGAACGTGTCGTTCGCGGTCGAGGCGGGCCGGACGCTCGGGATCGTGGGTGAGTCCGGATCGGGCAAGAGCGTGTCACTGCTCGCAGCCACCGGGCTGCTCGGGTCCGGTGCCGTGGTGCAGGGCCGCGCCCTGCACCACGGCACTGATCTGGTGACCGCGACGCCGAAGCAGTTGCGCGCGCTCCGTGGCCGCGACATCGGGTTCGTATTCCAGGATCCGCTGAGCAACCTGCATCCACTCATGCCGGTCGGCCGACAGATCGGCGAGGCCATCACCGCGCACAGGCGCGTCGACCGCGCGACGCTGCGACGCCGCGTCGTCGAACTCCTCGACGAGGTGGGCATCGCCCGCGCGCGGGACCGGATCGACGACTACCCCGTGCACTTCTCCGGCGGCATGCGCCAACGGGTGATGATTGCGATCGCGATCGCGAACGATCCGCAGCTCGTCATCGCCGACGAACCGACCACAGCCCTGGACGCGACGGTACAGTCCGCGATTCTTGGTCTGCTGCAACGCCTTCGGCAGGACCATCACATGGCGCTCGTGCTGGTCAGTCACGACCTCGCCCTGGTGTCGGACGTCGCGGACGACGTGGTGGTCATGCACCGCGGGCAGGTCGTCGAAGCCGGCCCGGCGGATCGGGTGTACACCGCACCCGCGCACCGCTACACCGAGGCCCTGCTCGCGGCCCGGCACCGGCCGGTGGCCCCACCCGTCGGTGCGCGGCCGCACCGCGCCGAACTACTGCGGGCCGAGAATGTCTCGAAGAGTTTCCGCACCGGAGGCCGCAGACGCCATCAGGTGCTCGCCGACGTCGACCTGTGCATCGGTGAAGGCGAAATCGTGGGCCTGGTAGGCGAATCCGGTTCCGGCAAGTCCACGCTCAGCCGCATCGTCGCGGGGCTCGAGACCGCCGACTCGGGCATCCTGCATTTTCGCGGCTCTCCGTATGTGCGTCCGGGACGGCAGCGCGTCGCGGTGGAGCCGCACGTGCGTCGGTCGATCCAGATGGTGTTCCAGGATCCGTACGGCAGCCTGAACCCGCGGCGCAGCATCAGCGAGATCCTCACCGCACCGTTCGAGCTGGCGGGGGAGTTCACCCCGGTCGAGATCCGGCGAAGAATCGGCGAATTACTCGCGCGCGTGGGCCTTCCCGGCGGATTCACAGCCCGATATCCGGCACAGCTGTCCGGTGGTCAGCGCCAGCGTGTCGCGCTCGCCCGGGCTCTCGCGCTGGATCCGGCCCTGATCGTCGCCGACGAACCGGTCTCGGCGCTGGATATGTCGACCGCTCGGCAGATCGTCGACCTGCTCCGCGCCTTGCGCGACGAGCAGGGAACCTCACTGCTGTTCGTCTCGCACGACCTCGGCGTCGTGTCCGCGCTGTGCGATCGGGTCGCTGTCCTGCGCGACGGCATGATCGTCGAGCAGGGGTACACCGACGAGATCTTCGCCGCGCCCCGGCACGAGTACACCCGCACCCTGTTGAGTGCCGTCCCCGGCCACGCTCGAAGGGACACCGTCGATGCCTGAACCGTGGACGAAGCTCGTCGGCCTCGGCGCCGTGGACGCCGAAGCCCCACCGGTGTCCCGCGGCGAGGCGATCCGCGCACTGATGCAGGACCACTCCGCTCGGTTCGGAGCATGGACGGTGCTGCTGGTGATCGTGGCCGCTGCGGCGGCACCGCTCGTCGCTGCGGTCGTGGGGCATGGACCCACGGAACAGTTCCGGCAGGAGGCCCTGGACGCATCCGGCATACCGGTCGGACCGTCCTTCGGGTTCTGGCTCGGTGCCGACGGGGAAGGGCGCGACGTGCTGGTGCGCACGCTGTACGGCGCGCAGATCTCGTTGCTCGTAGGGATTCCCGCCACCACGTTGGCGATGGTGATCGGGACGGTCGTCGGTCTCACGTCGGGGTTCATGGGAGGCGCCTTCGATCGGGTGACAGGTCAGGTCATCGACGTGGTGTTGTCGTTTCCGTTCGTCGTGACCGCGCTGAGCCTGCTGGCACTCAACCGAGGCGGGGACGGCAGACCGGTCATCAGCCCGGTCCTGGTGGTGATCGCGATCATCTCCGCGTTCTCGTGGACGTTCTTCGCGCGCCTGAGCCGGGGCATGGCGGTGGCGCTGCGGTCGCAGCCGTTCGTCGACGCAGCGGTGACCCTCGCGGCGGGCCGGCGGTACATCCTGTTCCGGGAGATCCTCCCGAACGTCGTGCCGGTGATCGCGGTGTACTGGGCCGTGCAGTTGCCCACCAACATCGTCGCCGAGGCCACGCTGTCGTTCCTCGGGGTCGGTATCCAAGCCCCGACGCCGAGTCTGGGAAACATGATCGCCGACGCCCAACGCACCTCGATCTATCAGGTACAGCCCTGGTATCTCCTCGGTCCCGCCGTGGCCCTGTTCGTCGTCGTGCTCGGCTTCAACACGTTCAGCAGCGGCCTGCGCAACGTCCTCGACCCCGGAAAGCGGTGAGATCGATGTTCCGGCAATTTCTCGCTCTCGTCACCCGATCGGCGACCACGCTCCTGCTCGTGCTGCTCGCCGCCTTCGCGATCACACGCGTCGCCTATCGGGATCCCGCGACGATGCTCGCGCCGCGCAACGCCACTCAGGAGAGCATCGACGCGGTGGCCCGCGCCTTGCGCCTGCACGAACCGTGGTACGTGCAGTTGAAGAACTACCTGCTCCGCGGCCCGGACATCCAGGGCGCGCCGATGGGACTCGCCCATTGGCCACCCGCCCTCGGGTACTCGTTCCGGCAGCAGACACCGGTGACGGACCTGATCCTGTCGAAGGTGCCGGTGACCGTCTCCCTGGCCTTGGGCGCCCTGGTGATCTGGATGACGCTCTCGATCGTGCTGGGCGTCGAAGCCGCCCGCCGGCCGGGCTCGGCAGTCGATCACGGCCTGTCTGCCCTGTCCTACGTCGCATTGTCGCTGCCGACGTTTCTCACCGGCATGTTGCTGTCGTATTTTCTGTTCTTCACGCTGTCGACCCACGGGCTGTATCTCTTTCCCAGCAGCGGGTACGTGCCGTTCGCGGAGAACCCGTTCGAGTGGGCACGGCACCTGCTGCTGCCCTGGCTGACACTGACCATCGCGGAGATCGGCATCTTCCAGCGGGTGGTGCGTGGGTCGATGCTCGAAGTCCTCGACGCCGACTACATCCGGACTGCGCGGGCGAAAGGACTGTCGGAGAACGCCGTCCACTACCGGCACGGGTTGGATGCGGCGTTGAACCCGGTGATCACCCTGGGCGGTCTCGAGCTTGCGGCGATCATGGGTGGGGCGATCGTGACCGAGACGATCTTCGGCCTGGACGGCGTGGGCCGACTGGCGATCACGGCGGCGCTCGAGGGGGATTTCCCCGTGGTGATCGGCACCACCGTGTTCGCCGCAGCCGTGTTCGTCCTGTGTTCGCTGGTGGTCGACGGCGTCACCCGCCTACGGGAGCCCTCCCTGGCGTGAGCAGCCTCGGCCCTACCAGGTGACGTTCTCCTCGCAGCGCCGCCCGTTGACGGTCGTCTCCACCTGGACGGTGGCGTGCTCGAGCCCGTGGGAGGTGAGCACGGCGCGGGCCGACTCGAGCACCCACTGCCCGTCGTGGTCGCTGATCAGGTGCACGGTGGCGACGTCCATGCCGGTGGTCAGGGTCCACACGTGCAGGTCGTGGACGCCGGTGACGCCGGGCAGGGCGGACAGGTCGGCGCGCACCCCCTCGACGTCGAGGTGGGCCGGCGAAGCCTGGGTGAGGATGCGCAGCGACGCCGCGGCCAGGCGCACCGCCCGCGGCACCACCCACAGGGAGATGAGGACGCCGACGACGACGTCGGCGAGGCTCCAGTCGAACAGCAGCACGAGGGCACCGGCGACGAGCACCCCGACGCTGCCGACCGCGTCGGCGAGCACCTCGAGGTAGGCGCCGCGCACGGCGAGGCTGTCCTTGGCGTCGGCCCGCAGGAGCAGCATGACGACGAGGTTGGCGGCCAGGCCGGCCGCCGCGGTGACCACCAGCGCCGTCCCGGGGATCTCCGGGGCGTCACCGATGCGGCGGATCGCCTCGTAGAACACCCACACCGCCACCGCGAGCAGCAGCGCGGCGTTCGCCATGGCGGCGAGTACCTCGGCGCGGTGCCACCCGAAGGTGCGCGCGGCCGCCGTGCTGCCCCGCCGGGCCAGGATCAACGCGACCATGCCCATGGACATGCCCACCACGTCGGTGAGCATGTGGCCGGCGTCGGCGAGCAGGGCCAGCGAGTCGATCCACAGGGCGACGCCCGTCTCGAGGATCAGGAACGCGACCAGGACGACGAGGGCGATCGCCATCCGCCACAGCCGTCCCCTCGACGGGCCGGCCCCGCCGGGAGTGCTCGTCCCGGAATGGCCGTGCGAGTGGCCGTGTCCGACGCCCATGGTCCTCCCTCCGAAGTTTCGGCAATCATATGCAGACATACGCATATGTTCAACGGAGAGGGGAGCCGCTCAGGACTCGGGGGGATACGCCGGATGCTCCACCGTCGGGGGCAGCGTGGCGATCGCCGAGACCCGCTCGAGGCCGGCCACCTGCAGCAGGTCCACGATCAGCGAACGAATCTGCGCGAACACCACCGTCGAGGACAGGCCCGCCCCCGCCACGAGGTCCGGCTTCATCTCCCGGGCCACGCTGCGCAGCACCCGGGCCGCCTCCGCCTGATCGGGCTGCTCCCCCGGCTCGGCGAGGACCATCAGCCGCAGCACGTCCACCGCCCCGGCCAGCTCCTCGATGCGCCGCACCAGCCGCGGGTCGAGGATCTCGTCGTCGCGCACGAGCGAGAGCGACCGGCGCGCCAGCACCCGCGTGTTGCGCATGGCGTTGTCGATCGGGTCCGCCGCGGCCATGAGGCGCTCGAGCCGGGGCCGGCTGTTCCAGTACAGCGGCGAGATGCGGCTCACCTCCTTGCCGCCGGAGATGTTGGCGCGCATCGCGTCGATCGCCGACTGCGTGGCCCGGGCCTCCCTGAGGGCCGCCTCGATGGGTTTCGGGTTGTTCTCGACCAGGCCGGCCTCGACCTTGCGCAGCACGTCCGCCGTGGTGGACAGCACGTTCGCCGCCTCCCGCCGCGCCCGGCGCACCGGGTGGGTGGGGATGACGGCGACGACGGCGATGCCGACCAGCCCGCCGATGAGGGCGTCGACCATTCGGTCGATACCCCCGGACCCGCCGGGTGGGATCAGGGTCGCCACCAGCACCGCCGAGTTCCCGGCCTGCATGGAGAAGATCGGGCCGCTGTTGAGCGCGACCGCCGTGCCCATCGCCATCGCGACGACGAGCGCGATCTGCCACGGGCCGCTGCCGATGAACGAGATGATCAGGTCGCCGACACCGATGCCCACGGTGACACCGCAGACGAGTTCGACCGACCGTCGCATCCGCGCACCCAGTGACAGCCCGAGCGACACCACCGCCGCGATGGGCGCGAAGAACGGCTGCTCGTGCCCGACCGGCCCCGTGGCGACCCACCAGGCGATGCCCGCTGCCAGCGCGCACTGCAGGATCGGCAGCGCCGAGGAACGCAGGCGGAGCCCCGACGTGCGCAGCCGCCGGCGCGTGCCCACCCTGGTGGGTAACCGGGGACTAATCGACGCCAAGTGCTTCGGCGGCGCGCGGGTCGCAGTCCTCGAGCAGGTCGAGGCAGCGGGCATGCTCGTCGGCCTCGCCGATCTCCTTCGCCGCGCGGGCCAGCGTCGCGACGCACCGCAGGAAGCCCCGGTTCGGTTCGTGGTCGAACGGCACGGGACCGAAGCCCTTCCAGCCGTTGCGGCGCAACTGGTCGAGACCGCGGTGGTAGCCGGTGCGGGCGTAGGCGTAGGCCGCGATCGTCTCGCCGCGCCCGAGGGCGGCTTCGGCCAGGTATGCCCAGGCGATCGACGCGGTCGGGTGATCGGCGGCCACCTTCGCCGGGTCCTCGTGGTTCAGCAGCGCCGACTCCGCCTCGTCGTCGCCGGGCAGCAGGGTGGGTTGGGGTCCGAGAAGGTCACCGAAAGACGTCATGGCCACCATTGTGCCCACCGCCCGAAGACGGTCGATAGGCTGCCCGGGAGAACAGCCGTCCGTCCAGCAAGGGGGATCGCGTGCCGGATCCGAAGAACGAAGACACCACCACGTCTCCCCGTCCGGCGACGGACACCCCCGGGTCCTCCGCGGAGCACGACGACGCCGAGGACCCGGCGCCGCGCGCGGGCTCGGAGCGCGACACCCCCGGCGACGACGCGCCGGCCCCGGCCGGTGCCGCGGATCCCGCCGCCGCCCCGGACACGCCGGCCGCACAGCCCGGGCCGGCCGCGGCGAGCGAGGCGGAGACCGTGGCCATCCCGGCCACGCGCCGCGCCGAGCCCGCGCCCTCCCCCGCCGACGCACCCACCGCACGCATCCCCGTCACCACGCACACCCCCAAGCAGGCGCCGCAGCGGATCGAGCCCGATCGGGCGGCCGGACGCGCGGAGCCGCAGCGGGTCGCCCCCCAGCGCGCCGAACCGCCGCGCGTCCAGCCGACGCGGGTCCCGCCGCCCCGGCCGGAGGCGCGGCGTGTCGAACCCCAGCGCATCGAACCCCAGCGCATCGAACCCCAGCGCGTCCAGCCGGTCCCGGGGCCGCAGCGCATCGACCCGGTCGCACCCGCCCGGCGCGGCCGCCGGGGCTGGGCGATCGCGGCCCTCGTCGCGGGCCTGCTCGTCGTCGCCGCGGTGGCGGCCGCGGCCGTGAAGGTCTACCTGGACGACCGGGCGGCGAACTCGCCGGAGGCTCGGATCCGGACCACCGTCGAGACCTTCGTCCGGGCGCTCGCCGCCGGCGACCTGACGACGCTGCGCACCACGACGTGCGGCGGCCTGCAGGAGTTCTACGCCTCGGTGCCGCCCGAGCAGTTCGCCGACATCCACCGCACCGCCGTCGACCAGGGCACCGTGCCCGTCGTCACGGGCATCGACAAGGTGCAGATCACCGACGGCCAGGCCATCGCGCAGGTGACGGCGCACCCGGCCGGCACCCCGACCGACGTCACCCAGCGCACCTTCGACCTGGCCCGGGAGGGCGAGGACTGGAAGGTCTGCGGGGAGTGAAACGACGCGAGCGGTGACGCGGGCCGGGCCCGCGTCACCGCTCGTGTGGGATGACCGCGCAGGGACGGATCAGCCGGCGGACACCGAGCGGCCCGCGGACTTGAGGTCGTTGCAGGCCTCGACGACCCGAGCGGTCATCGACGCCTCGGCCTTCTTCAGGTAGCTGCGCGGGTCGTAGGTCTTCTTGTTGCCGACCTCGCCGTCGATCTTCAGCACACCGTCGTAGTTGGCGAACATGTGGCCGGCGATCGGGCGGGTGAACGCGTACTGGGTGTCGGTGTCGACGTTCATCTTCACCACGCCGTAGCTCAGCGCCTCGTCGATCTCCGACTTCAGCGAGCCCGAGCCGCCGTGGAAGACCAGGTCGAACGGCTTCGAGCCGGCGGGCAGGCCCAGCTTCTTCGAAGCGGCGGCCTGGCCGTCGGCCAGCACGGACGGCTCGAGCTTGACGTTGCCCGGCTTGTAGACGCCGTGGACGTTGCCGAACGTCGCGGCGAGCAGGTACTTGCCCTTCTCACCGGCGCCGAGCGCGTCGACCGTCTTCTCGAAGTCCTCGATCGAGGTGTAGAGCTTCTCGTTGATGGCGTTCTCGACGCCGTCCTCTTCACCGCCGACGACGCCGATCTCGACCTCGAGGATGATGTTCGCGTCCTTCGACAGGGCCAGCAGCTCCTGGGCGATCTGCAGGTTCTCGTCGATCGGGATGGCCGAGCCGTCCCACATGTGCGACTGGAACAGCGGGTTCTCGCCGTTCTTCACCCGCTCCTGCGAGATGGCGAGCAGCGGGCGCACGAAGCCGTCCAGCTTGTCCTTCGGGCAGTGGTCGGTGTGCAGCGCGATGGTGACGTCGTACTTCGCGGCGATGACGTGCGCGAACTCGGCGAGCGCGACGGCGCCGGTCACCATGTCCTTGACACCGAGGCCGGAGCCGAACTCGGCGCCACCCGTCGAGAACTGGATGATGCCGTCGCTGCCGGCGTCCGCGAAGCCCTTGATGGCGGCGTTGATGGTTTCGGACGAGGTGCAGTTGATGGCCGGGAACGCGAAGGAGTGATCCTTGGCGCGGGCGATCATCTCGGCGTAGACCTCGGGAGTCGCGATTGGCACGGCGGCTGTCCTCCAGATGAGAGTCGATGGGTGCCTCCCCGGGGGTGCGGGAGGCGCCAGGGTTGTCCCTGCAGTATGTCAACTGCCGGCGCGGGGACACAGTCGGGTGCCCGCCGTGATTCGGGCCACCGGCATCCCACCGGTACTCTGGTGGCCGTGAGTGTGCTCGGAGGCCTGGAGTCCGTGACCGTCGTCCCGGAGAGCGTGACGAATCTGGCGTTGCTGCCGGGATTCCTGGACCCGGTGAACCTGCTCAACTCCTTCGGCACCTGGGTGCTCATCGGCCTGCTGCTCGTGGTATTCATCGAGTCGGGTCTGCTGTTCCCCCTGCTGCCGGGCGACTCGCTGCTCTTCACGGCGGGCCTGATCGCCGCCTCGAAGTCCGAGGAGATCCCGCCGTTCGCGCCGCTGTGGGTGCTGATGGTGACGATCCCGATCGCGGCGATCCTGGGCGACCAGGTGGGCTACTGGATCGGCGCCAAGGGCGGCACCCGCCTGTTCAAGAGCTACGACGCGAAGATCCTCAACAAGCAGTACATCGACCAGTCCGAGGACTTCTTCCAGCGGCACGGTCCGATCACGATCGTCCTCGCCCGGTTCGTGCCCATCGTGCGCACCTTCGCGCCGGTCGTCGCGGGCGCCTCCCGCATGCGGTATCCGGTGTTCCTCACCTACAACATCGTCGGTGGTGTGCTGTGGGGCGCCGGCGTGACGCTGCTGGGCTACCTGCTCGGTCAGATCGCCTTCATCCGCGACAACATCGACATCATCTTCCTGCTCATCGTGTTCGTCTCCGTCGTCCCGATCCTGCTCGAGATCGGCAAGCACCTGATCGCCAAGCGCAGGGCCGCGGCCGTCACGGAGGCCGAGGCCACGGCCGACACGGTGCCGGTGCCGACGACCCGTCGCGACCCCACGCCCTGAGCACGCGCGCGAACGCGTCCTCCATGATTCTCGCCGCGGAAACCTTCGGTCCTCTCGAAACCGCCGGGCCCGCCCTGGTGTGGCTCGTCGTCGTGACGTTCGTGTTCGTCGAGTGCGCGATCATCCTCGGACTGTTCCTGCCCGGGGACTCCATGCTGCTGACCGCCGGCGTCGTGCTGGCCGCCCACCATTCCGGTGCGGCGCAGGTGTGGGCCCTGGCGGTCGGCGCGATGGTGGCCGCGATCGCCGGGAACCAGGTGGGGTACGTGATCGGCCACCGTCGCGGCCACCACCTCATCGCCCGCCGCAACGGCCGATACCTCAACGCGGCCAACCTGCGGAAGGTAAATGTCCTGCTCGACCGGTACGGGTTCTGGGCGGTGCTGATCGCCCGCTGGATCCCGTGGGTGCGCACGCTGTCGCCGCTGGTGGCCGGGGCCGCCCGGATGAACCACACCCGGTACACGATAGCGTCCACGATCGGCGCGATCCTGTGGGCGCCCGTCCTGCTGCTCGTCGGGTTTTACTTCGGCGAATACCTCGAGCGGGTCTCGTGGCTGCTGCCGACGGTCCTCGCCGTGATGGCCGCCGTCCTCGTGGTGGGCACCGTGCTCGGCGTCCGGCAGTACCGGATCGAGATGGCGCGGCCCGCGGTGGACGTGGAGATCGCGGACGTCGACCCCGACTAGGAGGGCCCGGCCGCGAGAGCCGGATCCAGGAGGCGGCGCGGGGTGTCCGGGTCCAGGCGCACCCCGATGAAGACGATCTCCTGGCCCGGCGTCTCGCCGGTCAGAGACCACGGCTGCGCCGGTTCGAGCATCAGGTTGGGGCCGGCCTGCGACCAGATCGCCGCGGTGTCCGGGTCGTCGGCGAACCAGCAGAAGCCCTTGCTGCGCAGCACCCCGTGCAGGTTCTCCACCGCCGCCTCGAGCCGGGCCCGGTCGAAGGGGCGGTCGGCGCGGTAGACGACGCTGCGGATGCCGTACTCCTCGGTCTCCGGGGTGTGACCGCCGGCGAGCTCCTCGGCCCAGCCCGGGGCGAGCGCGGCCGCCTCCGGGTCGTAGCGGCCGGTGCCGAGGACCTCGTCGATCGGGACGGCGCCGTGGACGGTGCGCAGCAGCCGCGCCGTCGGGTTGAGCCGGCGCAGCGTGGCCTCGACGGCCCCGGCGACGGCGTCGCTCACCAGATCGGTCTTGTTGACCAGCAGCACGTCGGCGAACTCGACCTGCTCGACGAGCAGGTCGGAGATGCTGCGCTCGTCGCCTGCGCCGGCCTCGAGCGCGCGGTCGTCGAGGCGGTCGCCGCGCGCGAGTTCGGCGAGGAATGTGGCGGCGTCGACGACGGTGACCATCGTGTCGAGGCGCGCGAGCCGGCTGAGGCGGAAGCCGTCGTCGAACTCCCAGTCGAACGTCGCGGCGACGGGCATCGGCTCGGAGATGCCGGTCGACTCGATCACGAGATGGTCGAACCGGTTCTCCCGGGCGAGCCGCGCGACCGTCTCGATCAGGTCCTCGCGCAGCGTGCAGCAGATGCAGCCGTTGGTGAGCTCGACGAGCTTCTCGGTGGTGCGGTCGAGGCTGCCCTGGCCGGCGACGAGCGCGGCGTCGATGTTGATCTCGCTCATGTCGTTGACGACGACCGCGACGCGCGCACCGTCGCGGTTGGCGAGGATGTGGTTGAGCAGTGTGGTCTTGCCCGCGCCGAGGAAGCCGGAGAGCACGGTGACGGGCAGGGGCGTCGCGACGGTCATGCCGTCGACGATAGCCGTTATCGATAACCGTTTTCAAAACGGGTGCGGTCGGGCCGCGCGGCGCTCGGCCCGGGCGCCCGCTCGGCGGCCACGGCGTAGGCCGACTCCATCAGCATCCACCCGCTCAGCTGCACCGACAGATCCCGCTCGGCCACCCCCGAGCTGCGCACCGTGCCGCCGGAGAAGCGCGCGATCCCGGGGGCCGTTCCCGGCAGCCGGGCCTGGACGGACCAGTCCCGCCCGAACAGGGGCAGCCCCTCGATCTGCAGGCGGTTCGCCCACGCGGCCTGCGCGGACGCGAGCACGATCCGCGCCGCGACCCGGCGCGCCCGTTCGTCCTCGGGATCGACCACCGGCAGCGTCGTCGCGACCATCGCCAGGTACCGGACGAGGATGCCGTTGAACAACCCACCGTCCCCACCGCCGCCGCCGGTGATCACCCCCCGTTCGGTCAGCTGGTTGTCGACGGCCTCGACGAGGGCGTGCACCCGCTCCCGGTGCCGCGGATCGCCCATCCGCACCGCCAGCTCCGTTTCCAGGCCGAGCACGACGCCCTGGCAGTACGTGTAGACGGCGCGCTCGACCCGGTCGCGCCGGATCCCGTCGAAGATCAGGCCGGTCTCCGCGTCGTGCAGCGTCTCGTGGATCCAGTCCGCCATCTCCTGGGCCCGCAGCAGCTTTCCGGTGCGGGCGAGCAGCAGGCCCGCCGGGCCGTTGGCCGGGGTGTTGTAGAAGTCGTCGCGGCGCCGCCAGGGGATGCCGCCGCCCCGCTCGGGCGCCCACGCCGCGAACAACTCGTTCTCGAGGACGGCGATGGCGTCGCGGCGGTCGACGTAGAGGTGCCGCTGCGCCCGCTCGAGCGCCAGGCCGAGCCAGGCCATGTCGTCGAAGTAGTTGTTGGTCCAGCCGGCGAGGTTGCGGATCCGGTGCGAGCGCGTCAGCCGCAGCACCCGGCGCCGGCGCCGCGGCGTCGCCTCCCGCTCGGCGGCGTCGACCGCGAGATCGATCAGGTGGGCCTGCCACCAGTAGTGCCAGGTGAGGAAGAGCCGTTCGCGGCGCACCGCCGGCCAGCCGACGACCCCGAGCGCGGTGCCGGGCAGCGCCCACAGCCGCCGCACGTGCCGCGACATGACTGCAGCCTCCGCGAGATCCGCCCGCTCGGCCCACACATCCGACATGTCGTCGCCAACCTCGTCTCACCGTCGCTACCGATACCAGCTTTCCCCTATCGGCCGCTCCCCGTCGAACGTTTCTTCACCAGGCCCGGTCGAGATCGGCGTGCTGCCGGATCCAGGCGTGCATCGCGATCCCGGCGGCGACGCCGGCGTTGATGCTGCGGGTCGAGCCGAACTGGGCGATGGACACGGTCGTCGCCGCGACCTCCCGCGCCCGCGCCGTGACACCGGGCCCTTCCTGGCCGAACAGCAGCATGCACGCGCGGGGCAGCTGCGCGGTCTCGAGCGGCACCGATCCGGGTGTGTTGTCCACCGCGACGATCGTCAGTCCCCGTCCGGCTGCCCAGTCGATCAGGGAGTCGACGTCGGGGTGGTGCACGAGATGCTGGTACCGGTCGGTCACCATGGCCCCGCGACGGTTCCAGCGCCGACGGCCGACGATGTGCACGGCGGCCGCCGCGAAGGCGTTGGCGGTGCGCACCACCGTGCCGATGTTCGCGTCGTGCCCGAAGTTCTCGATCGCCACGTGCAGCGGATGACGGCGGGTGTCGATGTCGGCGACGATCGCCTCGCGCGTCCAGTAGCGGTAGGCGTCGACGACGTTGCGGCGGTCGCCGCGGGCGAGCAGCTCCGGATCGTAGCGCGGATCCTGCGGCGGTTCGGTGCCGAACTCCTCGGCCCACGGGCCGCACCCGTGCGGGTGCTCGCCCCACTCGGTGGGGCCGGGGGCGTCGTCGAGTTGCACGGTCAGAAGGTCGTGTTGGAGCCGGCGGCGATCGTGAAGCCGTGACCGGTGGCGTCGTTGGCGCAGGTGACGTCGGCGTCGGTGGTCTCGCACGTGTAGCCGAGCTTGCTCAGCCGCGATCCGCTCGGCAGCACCGGGTCGTCGCCGCCGGAGGTGTAGACCGAGCCGCCCGAGCACATGAACTCCGCCGGTCCCGCGTCCTGCACGCGAATACCGTTGCCCCAGTTGACCATACAATTCTCGGGACGCGGGGGGACCGGATCGGTGGCGCCCTCGCAGCCGGCCTCGGTGCGCGAGGGGAGTTTGACGATGCCGCAGCGGAACCCGCCGTCGGGGCTGGTGAAGTAGTACGACTCGTTGCGCTCGTACTGCACGTCCGCCAGCGTCGTCGGCGCGCTGTCGGGGGCCGGCGCCGGCGGCGTGG
>NZ_WVTE01000283.1:0-25213 GCF_009939605.1 Rhodococcus sp. YH1
ACCGACTGCCACAGGTCGCTGTACCAGGCGCCGGTGGAGGGCAGTTCCTCGGTCTGCTCGGTGACCGGTTCCTGGTAGTCGCCGGGCAGCTGCACCTGGTAGGGAGTTTCGCCGGGCATGACGAACCACTCGATGGTCACCGCCGGCGCCCTCACGTCCACCGACCGCAACCCGCTGCTCGAATCCATGACCGAGGAGGTCGGGCGAATCGTTCTGAAGGACAACATGTCCCAGAACAATCTGCTCGGCTACTCCCGCACCGGCGCGCCCACGATGCTCGGGGTGCACCAGCGGCTGATCGCCGACCTCGTCGCCGAACGCGGTCTCGACCGTTCCCTCGAGGCACTGCCCGGCGACGCCGAGATCGAGCGGCGCCGCCTCGAAGGGGAGGGACTCACCTCCCCGGAGCTGTCCACCCTGCTCGCCCACGTCAAGCTCGCACTCGCCGACGACCTGCTCGACACCGACCTGCCCGACAGCGACACCTTCGCCGGCCGGCTGCCCGGGTACTTCCCGCGGCAACTGCGCGAACCCTTCCGCACCGGCATCAAGTCCCACCCGCTGCGCCGGCAGATCGTCGCGACGATCCTCGCCAACGAGACCGTCGACAACGGCGGGATCACCTACGTCTACCGGCTCTCGGAGGAGGCCGGCGCGTCGAGCACCGACGCCATCCGCGCCTACGCTGCCGTCACCGAGATCTTCGGCCTGCCCGGCCTGTGGGCGCGCATCCGCGCGGCCGACACGACCGCGGCCGTCGCCGACGACCTGCTGCTCGAATCGCACCGCGTCCTCGACCGGGCGTCGCGGTGGCTGCTGTCGAACCGGCCGCAACCCCTGGCCGTCGGTGCCGAGATCAGCCGGTACCGCGCGATGTTCGCGCGGCTCGCGCCGCGCGTGGAGGAGTGGATGCAGGGCCACCACGTACAGGACCTGAAGGAACGCGCCGAGCCGCTGCTCGCGCGTGGCGCCCCGGAGGAGCTGACGTGGGACGTGTTCCGCCTCCTCGACCAGTTCCCGCTGCTGGACGTCATCGACATCGCCGACATCGCCGAACGCGACGAGGCCGAGGTCGCCGAGCTGTACTACGCGATGGACGCGCACATGGGGATCGACTGGCTGCTGTCCGCGGTCACGGCCCTCGAGCGCGGCGACCGGTGGCACTCGCTGGCCCGGCTCGCCCTGCGCGACGAACTGTACGGTTCGCTGCGCACGCTCACCCTCGACGTGCTCGGCACCGCCGAACCCGGCGAGAGCACCCGCGAGATGATCGAGGACTGGGAGCTGACCAACGGCTCGCGGCTCGGGCGGGCGAGGTCGGCGCTCGAGGAGATCTTCCTGTCTGGAAATCTGGACCTCGCGACGCTGTCCGTGGCGGCGCGTCAGGTCAGGAGCATGGTGCGCGCCGGCGCACCCGACAGGAGGTAGGCAGTTGAAGCACGCCGGGGTGGAGCACCGTGGAGCCGCGGGGCCCGCGCAGTGAGGGACGCGACCGAGCAGTTCGGCTTCCACACCGCGGTGGAGGTGCGCTGGTCCGACATGGACGCGTTCCAGCACATCAACCACGCGCGCATGGTCACCCTCCTCGAGGAGGCCCGCATCCCGTGGCTGTTCGCCGACGGCCGGCCCACCGTGAACCTGCGGGAGGGTGCCGTCATCGCAGACCTGCACGTGCGGTACCGCGGCCAGTTGCGGCACGAGGACAGCCCGCTGGACGTGCTGATGTGGGTCGAGCAGGTGCGGGCGGTCGACTTCACCATCGGCTACGAGGTCCGGCCCGGCGGCGCGCCCGCCGACGCCACGCCCTCGGTGGTCGCCTCCACCCAGATCGCGGCGTTCGACATCGGCACCCAGCGGCTGCGCCGGCTCACCGGCCCCGAACGCGAGTACCTGCAGCGGTGGCGTCGTGGCTGATTCCCTCAGTGCGGCCGGGACGTCATCCGAACGGTGGCTGCAGGTCCCGGACCCCGCCGACCGCTCCGACCTCGTCGCGTTCCTGACCCGCGCGGTCCGGCTCGACGAGGCCGCTGTCGTGCGGCTGCGGCAACGCCCCGACGGGCTGCTCTCGGCGTGGGTGAACACCGGGTTCGACGCCCTCGCCGCCCGGGTGCTGCGCGGCACGATCGCCCCGGCGGACACGACCGTCGCCGCGGACGGGCTGCGCGCGGCCCTCGTCGCCGCCGGCGGCGACGGGATGGACCCGGGGTGGGCGATGGACTCGGCGTGGCGCGGGGCCCTGCCTCCGGATGCCGGGTACGTCCACCTCGACGACGTCCCCGCCCGCGTCCTCGTGGACCTCGCGCAGCGCGGCGTCACGCTCAGTCGCGAGCAGGGGCAGGGACCGCCGTCGTCGCTGCTGGCGCAGGAGGTGCTCGAGGTCGCCGGTGGGGGAGAGCGGGCCGGGGTGCCGATGCGGCTGGTGTTCGCGCTCAACGCCATGGGCTTCGTGCCCACGGGCGGTGCCCCCGCGACAGCGGAGATCGACCTCGACCGGATCGACCCGGCCGAGGTGGTGCGCGTGCGGGCGTCGGCGACATGGCTGCGGCTCGACGCCCGCTACGGATCCGTGTACCTCCGCCGCGGCGGAGGTCTCGGTCTCAGCGTGCGCTGACACCGCCGCCGAGATTCCGGCCCAGCAGCGTCAGCGCCGCGACCACGACCACCGTCCCCGCGAGGGCCACCGGGCCGAGCCGCTCGCCGAGCACCAGCACACCGAGCACGGCCGCCACCACCGGTTCCGCGAGCGTGAGGGTGGTCACCGCCGCGGGTGACAGCGTGCGCAGGCCGAGCGCGAACAGCAGGTAGGCGAGCACCGTGGGGACGAGGGCGAGATAGACGACGGTCGTCGCGCCGGCCGCGCTGTCGAGACCGCCCGGCCACTGTGCCAGCAGGATCGCCGCCATGGGCACCGCCGCCAGCCCGAACATCGCGCCCATCGACGCGGCCGGGGTGGCGCCGCGGCCGAGCAGTGCGGCACCCGCGACGGTGTACGTCGCGTAGCCCAGGCCGGCCGCAAGCGCGGGCAGGGCCCCGGCCGCGACGGAACCGGCGCCCGCGGAGGTGCCGCCGCCCGATCCGGCGACGATGAGGACGAGCCCGACGACCGCGATCGCCGTCGACACCGCCCACACGCGGCCGGGGCGGCGCCGGGACACCAGCCACTGCAGCAGCCCGGTGAACGCCGGTCCGGACCCGAGCGCGATCATCGTGCCCGCCGCGACGCCCGCGGTCTGCACCGCGGTGAAGAACCCCAGTTGATACATCACCACGCCGCCGGCGCCGAGCAGCGTCGGCAGCCGGCGGCCCGCCGGGAACAGCGGGCCACGGGCCCGCGCGAACAGCGCGAGCACCGTCCCGGCCAGCACGATGCGGCCCGCCCCGACCGCGACGGCGTCCAACGGGACACCGAGCGCACGCGAACCGAGGGCCTGCGCGGTGCCCGTCGTCCCGAACAGGGCGGACGCCGCCAGCACCAGGGCGACCGCGCTCGCCGGCGAGCGGTGTGCGGTCAGATCAGCCACGCCGCGCCGTTGCCGGGCAGCTGCCCGTCCACCAGCGGCGCGCTGGACAGGATCACCGTGCCCGGCGGCAGCTCCACCGGGTGCTCGGTGGTGTTGAGGGCGCAGATCAGCCCACCGGAGCGGCGGAACGCCAGGCACCCGGGCGGACTGCCGTACCAGTCCACGTCGGCGCCGTCGAACTCCGGCCGCCGACGTCGCGCCTCGAGCGCCGCCCGGTACAACGACAGGGTGGACGAGACGTCCTCGAGCTGCGCCTCGACGGTCAGCCCGGCCCACGTGTCCGGCTGCGGCAGCCACGTCTGCGATGCGCTGGTGAAGCCGAACGGCGGCTGCGTGCCCTCCCACGGCATCGGGACCCGGCACCCGTCCCGGCCGCGGTCGGTGTGCCCGGACCGCTCCCACACCGGATCCTGCAGCGCGTCCTCGGGCAGGTCGTCGACGTTGGGCAGGCCGAGTTCGGCACCGTTGTAGAGGAAGGCCGCACCGGGCAGCGCCAGCTCGACGAGGATCATCGCCCGCGCGCGGTCGCGCCCGAGCGGACCGCCGCTGTAGCGCGTCACCTCACGCTCGATGTCGTGATTGGACAGCGTCCACGTCGCGACCCCGCCGCTCGGCGCGACCGCGGCGAGCGACACGTCGATCGCCTCCCGGATCTCGGCGGCATCCCACCGCGCGAGCGCAAGATGGAAGTTGAACGCCAGGTGCAGTTCGTCGGGGCGCAGGTACTCCGAGAACAGCACGTGGTCGTGCACCCAGATCTCACCGACGGCCACCGTGTCCGGATACTCGTCGAGCACCGAGCGGATCCGGCGGTGGATGTCGTGGACCTCGGCGTTATTGAACCGCGGGTCGTCGTCGAAGTGCCGCAGCAGCCGGTTCTGCTCCCAGTGGTCGAAGTCGGGTAGCCCGCCGGGCTTGGCCATGCCGTGGGCGACGTCGATGCGGAAGCCGTCGACGCCGCGGTCCAGCCAGAACCGCAGGGTCTTCTCCAGGTCCTCGAACACCTCGTCGTTGCGCCAGTTCAGGTCCGGCTGCTCCGGTGCGAACAGGTGCAGGTACCACTGTCCGGGGGTGCCGTCGGGTTCGGTCACGCGGGTCCACGCGGGGCCGCCGAACACGCTCGGCCAGTTGTTGGGCGGCAGGTCGCCGTTCGGCCCGCGGCCGTCGCGGAAGTGGTACCGGGCCCGCTCGGGGCTGTCGGGCGCGGCGGCCAGCGCCTCCCGGAACCAGGGATGTTCGGAACTCGTGTGGTTGGGGACCAGGTCCATCATGACGCGGATCCGGCGGGCGTGGGCGGCCTCGACGAGGGCGTCCAGGGCGGCGAGGTCGCCGAACAGGGGATCGACGTCGCGGGGGTCGGACACGTCGTAGCCGTGGTCGGCCATCGGTGAGCGCATCACCGGGTTCAGCCAGATCGCGTCGACCCCCAGCAGCTCCAGGTATCCGAGCTTGTCGCGGATCCCGTCGAGGTCGCCGACGCCGTCTGCGTTCGAGTCGGCGAACGAGCGGGGGTACACCTGGTAGAAGACGGCGTCCGCCCACCAGCGTTGTGCAGGGGTGCCGGGGGGAGTGCTCACAGCCACCCATAGTGCCAAACCGACAGGTGGGCCACGACTCGAACGTGGCCGGCCCTCAGATCGGCGAGTTCATCATCGAGTCCGCCGCCATCTCCATGTACGCGATCAGCTGGCTGCGGTGCTCGTCGTCGAGCGTCTGCGAGTCGATCGACGCGATCGCCGTGTGCATGCAGCGCAGCCAGGCGTCGCGTTCGAGCGGGCCGATCCGGAACGGGTGGTGACGCATCCGCAGCCGCGGGTGCCCGCGCTCGTCCGAGTAGGTGCGCGGTCCGCCCCAGTACTGCTCGAGGAACATCCGCATGCGCCGTTCCGCCGGGCCGAGGTCCTCCTCCGGGTACAGCGGGCGGACGATCTCGTCCTCGGCCACTTCCTCGTAGAAGCGCGCCGTGAGCTTGCGGAATGTCTCGGCGCCGCCCACCGCGTCGTAGAAGGTCTGCTCGTCACTCATCAGTTCTGCTCACCGTCCCTCTCGCTCGTCCATTGTGCCGGTTCCGGGAGTGCGCGCCCCAATCGGACGTCTCCGGCACGGGATGTTCACCTCCGGGACCCGGAAAGTCGTCAGAATCGGCGTGCGACGTGCGTAGATCCGTGGTCCACTTGTGAGCAGTCTTCCGGAGGTCGTATGAAGCACCGACGCATCGCACATCGACAACTCCCGCCCGCCGACGCCCACAACGGGGCGCCGGGGGCCAACTCCCTGTGTGTCGTACGCGACGACGCCGTCCCGGACTGGGTCAAACGCCGCGTACTTCTGCTCAACGCCACCTACGAACCGCTCACCGCGCTGCCCGCCCGTCGCGCGGTCGTGCTCATGGCCGGCGGCAAGGCCGACACCGTGCACGAGGATCCGCTCGGCCCGCTGGTGCGATCCGCGGAATGGGCGGTGCAGATTCCGTGGGTGATCCGGCTCCGGAGCTTCGTGCACGTGCCGTACCACGCGCGGGTGCCGATGACCCGCGCCGCGCTCATGCACCGCGACCGGAACCGGTGCGCCTACTGTGGCGCCAAGGCCGAGACCATCGACCACGTGGTCCCGCGCAGCCGCGGCGGTGAACACTCGTGGGAGAACTGCGTGGCGTGCTGCGCGTCGTGCAATCACCGCAAGGCCGACAAGTTGCTCAGCGAACTCGGCTGGACGCTGCGCGCCGCGCTCGTGCCCCCGAAGGGCCGGCACTGGCGGCTGCTGGCGACGCTGCCGGAGCTGCATCCGACC
Organism: Rhodococcus sp. YH1; assembly: GCF_009939605.1. NCBI lineage: Bacteria > Bacillati > Actinomycetota > Actinomycetes > Mycobacteriales > Nocardiaceae > Rhodococcus > Rhodococcus sp. YH1. The sequence goes on from NZ_WVTE01000283.1 coordinate 6,312, forward strand.
TGGTTGCCGTACCTGGGCGAGGGCGCGGCCTGATCCCCGTCGCCGCAAGTCGGGGCAAGCGCGCCGGGATCGCACCTGCTGGGCTACCGTTTGCGATGTGAGCATTCTCGAGACAACCCTCATATTCGTTGCCATCCCGGTGGCGATCATCGTGATACTCGGGGTCTTCTCCGTCTTCACGAAGCCGGTTCCGGGCACGCGGCCCGCCGAGTACAAGCTCGGGGACAAGTGGGACCACGATCCGATGCTGTGGAGCGCGGTCGACGAGGTCACCACGCACGGCCACCACGGTGGGCATCATGAACTCGTCGCCGGCGCGCCGGTCGACCCGATCGGAGGTAGGGCAAGTGGCAAGTGGTGACGTGATGCACAGCCGGACGGCTGTGGCTCCCGCGGAACTGCCGTACGGTGCGGCGCTGACGGCGAGTGGCCGGATCTCCCGGACCCGCCCCCTCGACGGCCTGTTCGAGGGCCCGCCGTTCCGCGACCGCGACATGATCGCTCTCGACGATGCGCTCACCGAGGCCACCCGGGCGACGAAGGTGCGCTTCAACGTCTACGTCGCGGACGCCACCGACCCGGCGGCAACCACCGACGCGGTGTTCCCGACCACGCCGGAGGCGCCGAACTCGGTGCTCATCGCCGTGTACCCGAACCAGCGCTCCATCGAGATCCGCAGCGGACGCGGCGTCGCGGACCGCGTCGACAACCGGGTCACGCAGCTCGGCGTGACCGCCGCGATCTCGTCGTTCGGGCAGGGCGACCTGATCGACGGCATCGTCAGCGCGATCCGCGTCATGGCGAACGCGATCACCGCGCCGTAGTTCCCCTCGCCTCTGTGGCCGAATGTCACATCACGTCGATCGGATCGACACGATGTGACATTCGGCCACACGCGTGTTGCGGCTAGGACGCGTCGAACGCCCGCGCCTTCAGCGACCGGACGATCCCCGCGCGTCCCTCGCTGATCAGCCGGCGCAGCGCGGGCGGATGCTCACCGGCGAGGAACTCGTCGGCCGCGGCGACGGAGGCCTCGCTGATCGACCACGACGGGTACAGGCCCACGACGACGGTCTGCGCGACCTCGCTGGAGCGGCGCTCCCACACGCCCGGAGCGTCGGCGAAGTACCGCGCGACGAAGGGCTCGAGCAGCTCCGACTGGCCGGCCGGAGCGAAGCCGCCGATGATCGCGCGGGCGGTGATGTTCGGGATCGAGTCGTCGCCCACCACCGTGTCCCACACCTGTTCCTTGACGGCCTCCTGCGGGCGCGCCGCCCGCGCGGTGGCCGCCTGTCGTGCACCGGCGGCCGTCGGATCCCGCTCGGCCTCGGCGTCGATGAACGGCGACTCCACGCCCTCCGCGTCGATCTCCCCGGCCGCGGCCAGCGCCTGCACGATCCGCCACCGCAGATCCGTGTCGACGACCAGTCCGGCCAGCCCGACGCTGGAAGGCTCGGCGCCGAGCAGTTCCCCGAGCACCTCGGTGTGCCACGGCGCGAGCCGGGCCGTGGTCAACGCGTTGACGAACGCGAGCTGATGGTCCGAGCCCGGCTGCGCCTCGCGGGCCAGTTCCAGCAGCCGGTTCGCGTAGTCGTTCCAGCCTCGCTCGGCCGCCCAGCCGGGATCGGCGTAGCTGCCGAGGGCGGTGTGCGCCTGCATCAGCAGCCGCTGTACCACGCCGACCTCCGTCTCGGTCGCGACGCCGCGCTGGACCAGCGCCACGAAGTCGCGGGCCTTCAGCTCGGCCTGCCGGGTCATCTCCCATGCGGCAGACCATGCCAGGGTGCGCGGCAGCGGCTCGGCGATGTCGCCGATCCGGTCCATCAGCACCTCGAGCGACTGGGGATCGAGCCGCACGGAGCAGTACGTGAGGTCGTCGTCGTTGACGAGCACCAGCTTGCCGCGGCCGACGCCGACGAGCTCCGGCACCTCGGTGCGCTCGGTGGCATCGAGGTCGATCTCGACGCGATGTGTGCGGAGCAGCTTGCCCGAACCGTCGTCGTCGTACACCCCGATCGCGAGCCGGTGCACCCGGCGTTCCCCGGCGCCGGGGTCGGCGCCCTCCTGGATCACCGCGAAGCGGGTGAACCGCCCGTCGTCGTCGACGTCGAAATCGGGGCGCAGGATGTTCAGCCCGGTGGTCTTGAGCCACTGCGCGCCCCACCCCGACAGGTCCCGGCCCGATGACTTCTCGAGGGCCGCCAGCAGGTCGTCGAACGTGGCATTGGCGAACGCGTGCTCACGGAAGTAGTCCCGCAGCCCCGCGAGGAACGGTTCCTCGCCGACGTAGGCGACGAGCTGCTTGAGCACGGACGCGCCCTTGGCGTAGGTGATGCCGTCGAAGTTGACCTCCACCGCCGCGAGGTCGGGGATGTCCGCGGCGATCGGATGGGTCGAGGGGAGCTGATCCTGGCGGTAGGCCCACGACTTCTCGACGTTCGCGAACGTGGTCCACGCGTTCGTGTACTCGGTGGCACGCGACTGGCACAGCACCGAGGCGAAGGTCGCGAACGACTCGTTGAGCCACAGGTCGTCCCACCAGCGCATGGTCACCAGGTCGCCGAACCACATGTGTGCCATCTCGTGCAGCACCGTCTCGGCGCGACGCTCGTACGCGTAACGGGTGACCTTGGAGCGGAACACGTAGTCCTCGAGGAAGGTCACCGCGCCGGCGTTCTCCATCGCGCCGGCGTTGAACTCGGGAACGAACAGCTGGTCGTACTTCCCGAACGCGTAGGGCATGCCGAAGTTCTCGTGGTAGAACCCGAAGCCCTGCTTGGTCTCGGTGAACAACCGCTCGGCGTCCATGAACTCGGCCAGGGAGGCACGGCAGTAGATGCCGAGCGGGATGGTGCCGTGCGCGTCGCTGTAGGTGTCGGTCCACTCGGTATACGGTCCGGCGATCAACGCCACGAGGTAGGTGCTCATCCGGGGCGTGGTGCGGAAGACGTGCCGTCCGGGGTCGGCGGCGACGGTGTTCACCGTCGCGGCATTGGAGATCACCTTCCAGTCGGCGGGCGCGCTCACCGAGATGTCGAACGTGGCTTTCAGGTCCGGCTGGTCGAAGCACGCGAACATCCGCTTGGCGTCGGCCGTCTCGAACTGCGAGTACAGGTAGACCGCGCCGTCGGTGGGATCGACGAAGCGGTGCAGGCCCTCGCCGGTGTTGGTGTAGAGGCAGTCCGCCTCGACGGTCAGTTCGTTGCGCGCGGCCAATCCGCTCAGCGCGATCCCGCTCTCCTCGGTGTATCCGGAGACGTCGACGGGCTTGCCGTTGAGGGTGGCCGAGTGCACGGTCTGCGCGATCAGGTCGACGAAGGTCGACGCGCCCTCCGTGGCGTCGAACGTGACGGTGGTGGTCGAACGGAACGTGGTGGTTCCCGGAGCGCCCGCGCCGTCGGTCAGGTCGAGTTCGATGCGGTAGTTGTCGACGGTCAGGACCGCGGACCGCTCGGCCGCCTGCTCGCGGGTCAGATTCGGTGGTGCCACGGAAAACTCCTTCTCACGACGGGATGCGACTCGCCTGCCATCCCATCATGTGAGGGACCGGTTCACCCGGCGACCTCCGCGAGTGGCACCTCCGGATCGGAGAGCCGGTGGGGGTCGACGGATTCGCCGGAGGAGATCAGCGCGCGGATGTCGTCACCCGCGTCCCAGATGTTGACGTTCATCCCGGCGCAGACCCGCCCGGCCGCGTCGAGCCAGAACGCGAGGAACTGCCGGGAGTCGACGTCGCCGCGCGTGATCACCCGCGCGTCGCCGGGTGCGTGCCCGACGTACTCCATGCCGAGGTCGTACTGGTCGGTGAAGAAGTACGGCAGACGGTCGTAGGAGGCGGGCCGCCCCAGCATGGTGGCGGCCGCGACGTCGGGCTGGTGGAGCGCGTTGGCCCAGTGCTCGACCCGGATCCGGGTCCGGAGCAGCGGATGCTCGGCGGCGGCGATGTCACCGACCGCGACGATGTCCGGATCGCTGGTGGCCAGGGACGCATCGACCAGCACTCCGCCGTCCTCCGTCGCCAGTCCGGCGTCGCGGGCCAGTTCGACGTTGGGCGCTGCGCCCACCGCGAGGAGGACCGCGTCGGCCCGGATCTCGGTGCCGTCGCCGAGACGAAGCCCGCTCGCGCGGTTCTCGGCGGTGAGGATCTCCGACACCGTCGTCGAGGTGCGCAGGTCCACGCCGTGATCGCGGTGCAGCTTCGCGAAGACGGCTCCCATCTGCTCACCGAGCGCGGCGGACAGGGGCTGGGGGGCTGCCTCGACGACGGTGACGTCCGCGCCGTGCCCGCGCGCGCCGGCGGCGATCTCGAGACCGATCCAGCCGGCACCGACGATCGCCAGGTGCGCCGCCGGCCCCGCCTCGCGGCGGACGGCGGCAAGCAGCGCGTCGGACTGCTCGACGGTGCGCAACATGTGCACGCCCGCGGCGTCGACGCCCGGCAGCGGGATGCGCCGCGAGCGCGAACCGGTCGCGAGGGCGAGCTTGTCGTAGCGCACGGTGGAACCGTCGGGCAGCGTGACCGTGTGGGCGGCCGGATCGAGCGCGGTGACGGTGACGCCGAGTTCGACCTCGACCCGGTGGTCGCGGTACCAGTCACCGTGCTGCACGGTGAACTCCGCAAGCTGCTTCTTGCCGGCGAAGTAGTCCTTCGACAGCGGTGGTCGCTCGTAGGGAAGGTGTTCCTCCTCGCACAGGAGGAGGATCCGGCCGGGGAAGTCGCGGGCGCGCAACTGCTCGGCCGTCTTGGCCCCGGCGAGCCCGCCGCCGACGATGACGAAGAGTTTCTCGTTGGACATCGCGCATCCCCGTTCCGTGCGGCACCGGTTCCTCGACGGTACGTCGGCGACGGCGCGGGAACCGGCGGTTCGGGAAGAATTGGGCGACGGCCGACGTTGAATCGGACCGTAGTCCGATTTTCTGCAGCGAGGAGACCCCGTGAGCGACCCGACTTCGAAGGACACCGCCGACTTCTGGTTCGATCCGTTGTGCCCGTGGTGCTGGATCACCTCGCGCTGGATTCTGGAGGTGGCGCAGGTCCGCGACATCGAGGCGAAGTTCCACGTCATGAGCCTGGCCGTGCTCAACGAGGGCAAGGACGACCTGCCCGAGGTCTACCGCGAACTGATGACGCGGGCGTGGGGTCCGGTGCGGGTGGCGATCGCCGCGGCGCAGAAGTACGGCGACGAGATCCTCGAGCCGCTGTACACGGCGATGGGCACCCAGATCCACAACGAGGGCAACAAGGACTTCCCGGCGGTGATCGCCAAGTCCCTCGCGGACCTGGGCCTGGATCCGCACCTGGCGCAGGCCGCCGACACCGATGCCTACGACGAGGCGCTGCGCGCCAGCCACGCCGCCGGCATGGATGCGGTCGGCCCGGACGTCGGCACGCCGACCATCCACGTCAACGGCGTGGCGTTCTTCGGTCCGGTGCTCTCACGGATCCCGCGCGGCGAGGACGCCGGCCGGATCTGGGACGGGGTGGTGGCCATGGCGTCCTATCCCCACTTCTTCGAACTCAAGCGCACGCGCACCGAGGACCCGAGCTTCGAGTAGGCGCCTGCGGCGCCGGTGCGTCCTTTGGGCGGTTGCTGCCGCCCAAAGGACGCACCGGCAGCAGCGCTGCCTACTATCTGACGCATGCGCGTTTACCTGGGTGCCGACCACGCCGGCTTCGAACGTAAGAACCAGATCATCGAACATCTCACTGCCAACGGCCACGAGGCCGTCGACTGCGGCGCGTACGAGTACGACGCCCTCGACGACTACCCGGCATTCTGCATCGAGGCCGCTCGCCGCGTCGTCGCGGACGAGGGCAGTCTCGGCATCGTCCTCGGCGGCAGCGGCAACGGTGAGCAGATCGCCGCGAACAAGGTGCCGGGCGCCCGCTGTGCCCTCGCCTGGAGCGTGGAGACCGCCAAGCTGGCCCGTGAGCACAACAACGCGCAGCTCATCGGCATCGGTGGTCGCATGCACAGCCTGGAGGAGGCCCTCGCCATCGTCGATGCGTTCGTCGCCACCCCGTGGTCGGGGGAGGAACGGCATCAGCGGCGCATCGACATCCTGAGCGAGTACGAGAAGACCGGCGTGGCCCCGGAAGTTCCCGGCGCGCCGGCCTGACGAACGGAGCCTGATCCACCGTGCCGGAGGGACCAGCCCTGCACCGGCTCGCCCGGCTGCACCAGCGACGTTTCGCGGGTGCCTCGGTGCGGGTGTCGAGCCCGCAGGGCCGCTTCGCCGACGACGCGGCGCTCGTCGACGGCCGGGTGCTGCTCCGCGCCGAGGCGCTGGGCAAGCACCTGTGGCACCACTACGACAACGGCCTGACGGTGCACGTGCACCTGGGTCTGTACGGCTCGTTCACCGAGGCGCCGGTTCCGCTGACGGATCCGGTCGGTCAGGTACGGATGCGCATGGTCGGCGCCGAGTTCGGCACCGACCTGCGCGGTCCGACCGCGTGCGAGGTCCTCACCCCGGGCGAGGTGCAGGCGATCGCCGCGCGGATCGGTCCCGACCCGCTGCGGCGGGACGCCGAACCCGAACGGGCGTGGACGCGAATCACCAAGTCCCGCAGCGCCATCGGCTCGTTGCTCATGGACCAGTCCGTGATCTCGGGGGTGGGCAACATCTACCGCGCGGAGGTCCTGTTCCGGCACGGCATCCATCCGCAGCGCCCCGGCCGTGATCTCACCAGAGCCGAGTTCGACGCCGTCTGGGACGATCTCGTCGTTCTGATGCGGACGGGGGTGCGACGCGGCGCGATCCACGTCGTGCGGCGCGAACATGACCACGGCGCACCGGCTTACGCCAAGGGCCGTCCCCGGACCTACGTCTACCGGCGTGCGGGTGAGCCGTGCCGGTTGTGCACCACGCCGGTGCTGCACTCGGTCATGCAGGGCCGCAACCTGTTCTGGTGCCCCGCCTGCCAGGTGGGCTAGAAGTCGAACCCGCCGAAGTCCCCGCCGGCCCCGAAATCGCTCCCGCCGTAGTCACCACCGCCGTAATCGCCGCCGGCGTCGCCGTAGTCCCCGCCGTCCTGGCCGGCCTCGAGACCCTGGTCGTATCCGGAGTCGAAGCCCTGCTCGAAGGCCTGCGCGTCGTACGGCACCCCGGCCATGCCGGAGAACATAGCCGAGAACAGCAGCATCGATCCGACGCCCCACGCCCCGGCGACGAGGGCGGGCTTCCACCACGGCTCCGAGTACCAGCCCGCCGGCACGGGCCGGCCCGCGACGCGCCCGCCCGGGAAGTAGTTCGGGGTGCGCGACGAGGGGGCCGGTGAGGCTGCCACCGTGCGTCCCTCGAAGTCGATCTCGCGGTTCTCGGTCACGCGGCCGGCCGTCTGCTGGCCCTCGAGCGTGGGGATATCGGGACCGGGGTCCATGCCCATCGCGAGGCGGGCGGCCCGGATGTAGTACAGCCCCTCGAGAGCGGTCTGCTTGGCCAGCCGTGCCTGCACCGGTGTGCGGGACTGCTCGATCTGTGAGCCGGCGGCGTTGTAGCGCTCGGACGCATCGGCGAGGGCCTGCTTGGAGGCGGTGTCGGTGCCGGTGAGGTTGTAGATCTGGCCGCCGAGCCGCTCGATGGCCTGCCGGGCGTCGGCCTTCGCGTCGTCGAGTTCGTGGGCGCCACGCCCCGACTTCTTCCGCTGCGCCGCGGACACCAGGAACACGACGGCGACGAGGACGGCGACGATCAGCAGGAGTTCCACGGCGGTCCCTTCCGGCGGACTGGACGGTCACCGTCCAGCCTACCGGCGGGTCAGGCTTCGAGGACGGCGTGGAATCCGTCGCGCATGCAGTCGTCGAACACCTCGAGGTCGGGGATCGCCCCCGTGTCGAGGGTGAACCCGACGCAGCACGTGTGCAGATACGACATCAGGGTGACGTTGAACGCCGAGCCGAGGGTGGGGCCGAAGGCGTAGTACCGTTCCACCTTCGCGCCGGCGACGTACAGCGCCACCGGGGAACCCGGCACGTTGGAGGCGAGGAAGTCGACGTGCTTGAGCATCTCGCCGACGACGGCCGGGGGGAGCAGATTGAGGGGGGTGGCGAGGGTCTGCGCCATCGGCACCGCCGGCTCGTGGCGCCAGCCTTCGACGATCCTGTTCACCTCCTGCATGAGCGTGAGGGGGTCGTCGGAGCGCACGGGAAGCGGGAAACGCGCGAGGTTGATCCGGTTGCCGCCGAGGGTGTCCTGATCGGTACGGATGCTCAGCGGCATCGTGACCCGCAGCTCGTCGACGTCGGATCCGTGGCGGTGGTGGTATTCGGCCAGGCCGACGAGGACGGCGGTCAGGAAGGCGCTGTTGAGGGTGGCGCCGCCGCGGTGGGCGGCGTCGCGCAGCCGGTCGAGCGGGACGTCGATCACGTGGAGCCGGCGGCTGAGGGTGCGTTCCGTCATGACCGGGGATTCGAGCCGCAGGATCGGGCGCAGGTAGCGGGCGACGGACGCCGCAACCCCCGCGGCGTTGCGGGCGGAACCGATCGGGTTGGTGACCACCGCCCGGGTGGTCGGCCAGATCGAGGCCAGCCCGCGGCCCGCGAGTCCGCGGAGCTGGGACCAGTCCCAGCCGATCGCCTCGGCGGCCAGGTCGAGGCTGTCCGGTGATTCCGGGGCGGGCGGTTCCGGGGCCGGATCGCGGGGCGTGCCGTCGCGGTCGAAGTCGACCAGCCGCGCGGTGATCTGCATACCGCCGATTCCGTCGGTGAGGGCGTGGTGCACTTTGATCAGCAGCGCGGCCTGACCGCCGGCGAGTCCGTCGACCACCGTCATCTCCCACAGCGGCCGGTCCTTGTCGAACGCGGCCATGGCCGTGGTCCGGGCGAACTCGAGGACGTCGTCGAAGTTCGCCGGCCCGGGAAGGGAGACCCGGCGCATGTGCCAGGACAGGTCGAAGTTCGCATCCGCGACCCATCGCGGCGGCGCGAGACCGAACGGCACCTCGACCACGCGATGCCGGAAGCTGGGCACCTCCCGGGTGCCGCGGTCCATCATCTCGCACAGACGGTCCCAGTCGGGTGAGGCGTCGAGCAGGACGACGGCCACGATCGTCGACCGGAGCGCGGGATCCTTCTCCATGCTCCAGGTGAGGTAGTCCGTCTGCTGCATGTGGCGGTCGGATGCGTTGCTCATCTCGGTAACTTCTCACACGGGCCGCCGCGACAGTCGGGTTTCGCTCCGGCCGCACCTCGAACCGGGACGGCATCACGGCCCGGCGCGGGAATCCGGAGCGGATACTCCGAACTCTAGGCGCCGGGCCGTGATGCCGATAGTGACTTTCGTCCGGGTTGTGAGTCCGTCAGGCGGCCGAGGTGGCGGCTTCCGTCCGTCGTCCGAGCCGCTGCAGGGGGCAGCGGTCGCTGCGGCTGCAGGCGTAGGTGGTGCCGGCGGCGAGGAGGGTGAGTGCCGCCGCGGTGATGCCGACGAGGGGATGGATCTCCTGGGCGAGGATGACCGAGGACATGATCAGGACGAACCAGCCGAAGCCCTTGCGCAGCGCGTCCGGGTCGACCATGGCGGTCAGGCGGCCGCCGATGAGGCTGCCGACGACGGCGGCGCCGGTGACCATTGCCGCCAGGCGCCAGTCGATCTGCACCGTGGACAGGTAGCCGCCGAGGCCGGCGAACGACTTCATGGCGATCACGATCAGCGAGGTGCCGACGGCGATGGGCATGGGCAGGCCGCCGAGCAGGGCCAGGGCCGGCACGACCAGGAAGCCGCCCCCGGCGCCGACGAGGCCGGTGACCAGGCCGACGACCACGCCGTCGAGCAGGATCTTGCCGACCGGCATGGAGTGGGTGCCGTCCGGGCCCGTGGTCTTGTTCTTGCGGCCGCGGAGCATGGCGATGGCGGTGGCGATCATCATCGCGGCGAAGGCGAGCAGCAGGATGCTGCCGGGGATGAAACGCGAGAGCAGGCCGCCGGCGTAGGCACCGGCCATGCCGGCCAGGCCGAACAGGATGCCGGTGCGCCACTGGACGCGGCCTGCCCGCGCGTGGGAGATCGCGCCGACCGCGCTGGTGACGCCGACGACGAGCAGCGAGGTGGCGATGGCTTCCTTGGCATCCATGCCCGCGACGTACGCCAGCAGCGGGACGGTGAGGATCGAACCTCCGCCGCCGAGCAATCCGAGGGTGACGCCGACGAGGACCGCCAGCGCAACGGTCAGCGCGATCATGATCAGTTCCTTTCGGCCGTAGCGGTCTTCGAGTCGACCAGCTGGGCGACGATGGTCTGCGGATCACACGAGGCGCCGCGGTTGTAGGGCAGCTTGGAGAGCACCATGCCCATCGCGCAGGTGTTGGAGAGCGCGGCGAAGCTCAGGCCGCCGCCGACGCCGGCGGCGAGCCACTTGAGCTTGGGTACCGCGATGCTGCCGAGGACGGAGGTCAGCACGATGGAGCCGGCGACGAGGCGGACCTGGCGTTCGAGGTCCCAGCGCTCGGTGCCGCGGTTGACGGTGAAGCCCTTGGCTTCCCAGCCCATCATGCCGCCCTCGAGGATGTGCACGTTGAACAGCCCGGCGGTGCGGAGAGTCTCCTCGGCCTGGGTGGCGCGCTGGCCCGACCGGCACACGAGGACGACGTTCTCGTCGAGGTGGGCGAGGAACTCGTCGCGGTGCTCGCGCAGCAGGTCCAGGGGGACGTTGTAGGCGCCGGGAATGTGCACGGACTCGAACTCGCCGGGCGTGCGGACGTCCACGACGCGGACGTTCTTGCCGGAGTCGAGGAGCTCGCGCAGGGCGGTGGGATCGAGGGTGGCGGGACTCGGCTCGGTCATGGGGGCCTTTCGGATCGGTGGTCGTGATCGCGGGGTGTGCGATCGGGCTTCGTGCATAAACCCCGGGGGGTATGTCCGCAGCAATGATAAGCATACGGGAGGGGGTATGTGCAAGGCGTGCCGGCGGGGTCGTGGCGGCGGTGCGACGTGCTTCGCCGGTATACCCCAGGGGGTACTTGACATACCCATGGGGGTATATGTCAGGATGGGTCAACGCAGAACGCCACCGGTCTTGGTGACCGAGGAGAGGGAGATCCGAATGATTCTCGAGCAGTACTACATCGAGTGCCTGTCGCACGCGTCGTACCTGATCGGTGACGAGGGCACCGGCCGGGCGGTGGTGGTCGATCCGCGCCGCGATGTCACCGAGTACCTCGACGACGCCGCGCGGCACGGGCTGCGCATCGAGGGTGTGATCAACACGCATTTCCACGCGGATTTCGTCTCCGGGCATCTGGAGCTGCTCGAGGCGACCGGGGCGTGGATCGGGTTCGGGGAGTTCATCGGTGATGTGGGCCGTCCGGACCTGGTGAATCTGGGGGATTCGTCGACCGAGGATCTGGCGCGGGCGATGTACCACACGGTGCACGAGAAGCTGCTGACCCTGCCCGATGCGGTCACGGTGCTGCCCGCGCACGGTGCCGGCTCGTCGTGCGGGAAGAACCTGTCGACGGAGCTGACCTCGACGATCGGGGAGCAGCGGGTGAGCAATCCGTCGGTGCAGCCGATGAGCGAGGAGGCGTTCGTGGCGTTGGTCACCGAGGGGCAGCCGGCCGCGCCGGCCTACTTCTCGGTCGATGCCGGGTTGAACAAGAGCGTGCATCCGCTGCTCGATCGGGGGCGCACCATCCCGGAGCTGAGCCCGGCGCGGGTGCGGGCGGAGCTGGCCGCCGGGACCCGGGTGCTCGATGCGCGCGGTGTGGACGATTTCGCGGCGGGGCATCTGCGCGGGTCGGTCAACGTCGGGTTCGACGGCCGGTTCGCCGAGACCGGCGGGATGGTCGCCGAGGTGGGGGAGAAGATCGTGTTGATCACCTATCCGGGGGAGGAGCAGGACGCGGCGGTGCGGCTGGCCCGGATCGGGTCGGACAACGCGGCCGGTTATCTCACCGTCGATCACGACGGGGTGTTCCCGGCGGAGCTGGCGGATCTGCTGCAGACCGCGCCGCGGACCACCGTCGCGCAGCTCGACGAGTTGCTCGCCGCCGATGCGGTGACGCTGGTCGACATCCGTAATCCCGGTGAACGGGAGTTCGGGGTGATTCCGGGGGCGGTGCCGATCCCGTTGGCGCAGCTGCGGACCCGGCTCGGGCAGGTGCCGACCGGCAAGCCGATCGTGGTGCACTGCGCCGGTGGGTGGCGTTCGAGTGTGGCCGCGTCGCTGCTGCGGGCGCAGGGCTTCGACAACGTCTCGGACCTGCTCGGCGGTTACAACGCCTGGGCCGAGGCCCACGTCCCCGCCTGATCCCGCACCCGAGGAAAACGAAAGGAACCCCCGATGGCAACGACGAATCTCACCCTCGCGGACTTCGAGTCCACGATCACCGACAACGACATCGTCCTGGTCGACTTCTGGGCCTCGTGGTGCGGTCCGTGCCGGGCGTTCGCCCCCGTGTTCGACAAGTCCTCGGCCGCGCACCCGGACGTCGTGCACGCCAAGGTCGACACCGAGGCCGAGCAGCAGCTCGCCGCCATGGCCGACATCCGCTCGATCCCCACGATCATGGCGTTCCGCGAGGGCGTGCTGGTCTACGCCCAGCCCGGCGCCCTGCCGGCGGCCGCCCTCGAAGACCTCATCGGGCAGATCAAGGCCCTGAACATGGCCGAGGTCCACGCCCAGGTCGCCGAACACAAGGCCGCCGCCGGCGCCTGACCCGCCACCCCCGTTACCCGTCCCGAGGAGGACCCCTATGTGTTACCCCGTCACCTGCCCGAACTGCGGAAAGACCGGCTGGGGCGGCTGCGGCCAGCACGTCGACGCCGTCATGCGCTCCGTGCCCGCACCCGACCGCTGCGCGTGCGGCCAGGACACCGCCGCGGGGGCGCAGGCACGCACCCTCGGCGCGCTCTTCCGCCGCTGACCGCACCTCGAGGAGACTGCGCCTCCACCGCACTCTCCGCCGCGGCAACACCCCGCCCTGCTCGAGCAGGGCGGGGTGTTCGCGTAGCAGGCCGAGGGCCAATTACCCTTCCGCGGTCGGCCGACCGGTGAAAAACTCGTAAACGCCCACTCGAGAAGGGACGGCCACGGTGAACAGAGCGATGGGGCCGGTGGACACCATCTGGCTCAACATGGACCGACCCGAGAACCTCATGATCATCGACTCGCTGATGTTCTTCGAGGGCCCCGTCGACTGGTCGCGCGTGGTGTCCCTCGTGCAGCGACGATTCGTCGACACCTACCCGTCGTTCCGGCAGCGGCCGGTGCAACCGCGCACGCATGTCGGGTCGCCGCATTGGGAGGACGACCCGGAGTTCGACCTCGACGACCACCTGATCCGGACGACCCTGCCCCGCAGCGACGACGCGACGCTGCAGCGGTACATCGAACGGCGGATACCGGTGCCGTTCGATCGTCGCCGCCCGCTGTGGGAGATGCACCTCATCGACGGATACCGGCACGGAGCCGTGATCTACACCCGGCTCCACCACTGCATCGGTGACGGCATCGCCCTCAACCAGGTGATGCTCTCGATGACGGGGGAGACCCCGGACAGCGACCTCGACGACGCCCCGACCGCCGTGCCCGAGCACCATGCCGGTCTCCTCGAGGGGGCCGCCAAGTTCGCGGGGGCCGCGGTGTCGAACACCGCCAGTGCGGCGTCCGGCGCTGCGCACATGCTGCTCGACCTGCCCAAGCTGCTCGATCCGCATGTCCTCGGCGACGCCTTCACCCAGGCCGAACGCACCGGCGAGATCGCGAACAAGCTCGTGCTCGGCCCCAAACCGCACACTCCGCTCAGTGGCGAACCAGGAACGGCCAAACGGGCGGTGTGGTGTGAGCCCTTTCCGCTCGACGACATCAAGCACATCGGTCACCGGACCGGCACCACCGTCAACGACGTGCTCATGGGAGCCGTCGCCGGGGCGCTCGCGACGTACATCCGCGAGCACGGCGGCGAGCCGCAGGACGTGCCCACGATGGTGCCGGTCAACGTTCGCCCCCTCGACAAGCCCCTGCCGAAGGAACTCGGGAATCAGTTCGCTCTGGTGCTCTTCAAGTACCCGTCGGCACTGGAGACCCCGCTCGAACGCATCGTCGAGACCCACCGGCGGATGGAGGTCATCAAGCACTCTCCCGAGGTGACGCTCACGTTCGGCCTGATCAAGGCGATCGGACGGACCGGTCCGGAGCTGGAACGGTTCTTCGTGGACTTCTTCTCCGGCAAGGCGATCGGGGTGACCACCAATGTTCCCGGTCCCACGAGCGACCGGTACATGGCGGGGGCGAAGATCCGTGGTGTGCTCGCCTGGGTGCCGGGCGCCGGCGATCAGACCCTCGGCGTCTCGATCTTCAGCTACAGCGGCAAGGTCCGGGTGGGGTTCAAGGCGGACGCGGACCGGGTGCCCGATCCCGAGAATCTCGTCCGCGCCTTCACCGAGGAGATCGACGGGCTGCTCCGCCTCTCGCACGCGGTGTGACGGCGACGTGAATCCGCCGATTCGGTGTCCGTTCCGGGTGAGGATGTCTACGGTCGGCTCATGAGCGAGCACGGGCACTACCAGGAAGTCCTGAACGCACTGAATCCGCAGCACCGGGCGCTGCGCGCGGCGATTCCCGAGGTGTATCAGGGTTTCAATGCCCTCAGCAAGGCCGCCTTCGCCCCCGGGGCCCTGGATACCAGGACCAAGGAACTGATCGCGCTCGCGATCGGCGTCGTCGACGAATGCGACGGCTGCATCGCCTCCCATGCGCGCAGCGCCGTCCGGGCCGGGGCGAGCAGGCAGGAGGCCGCCGAGGCGATCGGGGTCGCATTTCTGATGCAGGGCGGCCCGGCGACGATCTACGGGTCGCGGGCCTACACCGCGTTCTGCGAATTCGCCGACGCGGAGGAACAGCGGGACCGGTGACGGTCCGGTGGAGGGGATGACGGGAATCGAACCCGCGTAGCCAGTTTGGAAGACTGGGGCTCTACCATTGAGCTACATCCCCATGCATGCGATCGACCCGGGATCGCCGGGTCTGCCGCGTGCAGGAACAGACTGTACCGAACCTCGCTTTGGATTTCATAATCGGGGGGCCGTAGGATTCTCCCTCGGGTCCCCGGAAGGTTCCGGGTGCCGGTGTTGACGGGATGTGGCGCAGCTTGGTAGCGCATCCGCTTTGGGAGCGGAGGGTCGCAGGTTCAAATCCTGTCATCCCGACCAGGAAGAACCGGGTGGACGACCGAGCACCCGGTGACAGCTTGATCGAACGACCAACGAGCACGACAGAAGGAGCATGTCCGTGAAGAGCACCGTCGAGCAGCTCAGCCCGACGCGAGTCCGTATCAACGTTGAGGTGCCCTTCGAGGAGCTCCAGCCTGATTTCGACCGCGCGTTCAAGGCCCTCGCCAGCCAGATCCGCCTTCCCGGCTTCCGGCCCGGCAAGGCCCCGCGCAAGCTGCTCGAGGCCCGCGTCGGACGTGGCGCCGTGCTCGAGCAGGTCGTCAACGACGCCATCCCGGCCCGCTACAGCGAGGCCGTGACCGCCAACGAGGTCAAGGTCATCGGCCAGCCCGAGGTCGACATCACCAAGCTCGAGGACAACGTCGAGCTCGTCTTCACCGCCGAGGTCGACGTCCGGCCGGAGATCACCCTCCCCGACTTCTCCGCCATCGCGGTCACCGTCGATCCCGTCGAGGTCACCGACGAGGCGGTCGAGGAGCAGCTGCTGTCGCTGCGTCAGCGCTTCGGCACCCTCACCGGTGTCGAGCGGCCGGTGCAGGACGGCGACTTCGTGTCCATCGACCTGTCCGCCACCGTCGGCGGCGAGGAGGTCCCCGAGGCCTCCACCACCGGTCTGTCCCACGAGGTCGGTTCGGGCCAGCTCATCGACGGCCTCGACGAGGCGCTCGTCGGCCTGTCCGCGGGCGAGTCGAAGGAGTTCACCACCACGCTCGTCGCCGGTGAGCATGCCGGCGAGGAGGCCGTGGTCACCGTCACGGTGAACAGCGTCAAGGAGCGCGAGCTGCCCGCCGAGGACGACGAATTCGCGCAGCTCGCGAGCGAGTTCGACACCCTCGAGGAGCTCAAGGCCGACCTGCGCGAGCGGGTCTCCCGCGTCAAGAAGGTCGAGCAGGCCGGTCAGATCCGCGACAAGGTTCTCGACGCCCTGCTCGAGGCCGTGGAGGTGCCGCTGCCCGAGGCCGTCGTCCAGGCCGAGATCGACGGCGCCCTGCACGATGCCATCCACGCGCTCGACCACGACGAGACCAAGCTCAACCAGCTCCTCGAGGAGCAGGGCTCGAGCCGCGAGGAATTCGACAACGACACCCGCGAGTCGGCCGAGCGCGCCGTGAAGGTGCAGCTGCTGCTCGACGCGATCGCCGAGGCCGAGGGCACCACCGTCGAGCAGGAGGAGCTCACCGAGCGCATCTTCTTCCAGGCGCAGCGCTACGGCATCCCGCCGGAGCAGTTCATCCAGCAGATCGGCCAGGCGAACCAGCTCGGCGCCGTCTACGCGGACGTCCGGCGCGGCAAGGCCCTCGGCAACGTCGTGGACCGGGCCACGGTCACCGACACCAGTGGCGCCACGATCGACACCTCCGAGCTGTTCGGCACGAAGAGCGACGCCGAGTCCGAGGACGCCGAGGCTCCGGCCGGCGAGGGCGACTCCGAGTAGTAGAGCGAGACCCGTTGCCGCGCCGCGCGATTGCATGTGCGACGTCGCAACGGTTCTGCGCAGGGAACGCAGAGCGGAAATTTCCGCTTTGAGCGAAGTGGGGCGGCACCGGGCATCCGGTGCCGCCCCACTTCGTTACTGTCAGTGTCAGCAATCCACGATTGACGAGAAGGCAGGTACCGTGACTCCTCAGAATCCGGCGACATCCATCGGTCCCACGATGACCTCGGCCACCGCTGGGCTCAACCTCAGCGACTCGGTCTACGAGCGGCTGCTGCGCGAGCGGATCATCTTCCTCGGTACCCAGGTCGACGACGACATCGCGAACAAGCTCTGCGCGCAGATCCTGCTGCTGTCCGCGGAGGACCCGACGCGCGACATCTCCCTCTACATCAACTCCCCGGGTGGATCCGTCACCGCCGGCATGGCGATCTACGACACCATGAAGTTCGTCGAGTGCGACGTGGCGACCTTCGCGATGGGCCTGGCCGCCTCCATGGGGCAGTTCCTGCTCTCGGCCGGCACGCGGGGCAAGCGGTACGCCCTGCCGCACGCGCGGATCATGATGCACCAGCCGTCCGCCGGTATCGGCGGCACGGCCAGCGACATCGCGATCATGGCGGAACAGTTCGCGCACACCAAGCGGGAGATGGCGGAACTGATCGCCGAGCACACCGGCCAGACCGTCGAGCAGATCACGAAGGACTCGGACCGCGACCGCTGGTTCACCGCCAAGGAAGCACTCGAGTACGGCTTCGTCGACCATGTCGTCTCGCGGGCGCAGCAGGCCGGCGGCACCGGCAACTAGTTCCGAGCCCTCCGATCCGCTCTACGCCCCACGAATTCCTGGAGAAGCGATGACCAACCTGTTCGATCCGCGCCAGCTCGGCGGCCAAGCTCCGGCTTCCCCCGCGAGCCGCTACATCCTGCCCTCGTTCATCGAGCACTCGAGCTACGGGGTCAAGGAGTCCAACCCGTACAACAAGCTGTTCGAGGAACGCATCATCTTCCTCGGCGTGCAAGTGGACGACGCCTCGGCCAACGACGTCATGGCGCAGCTGCTGGTGCTCGAGTCGCTGGACCCGGACCGCGACATCACGATGTACATCAACTCGCCCGGCGGCTCGTTCACGTCGCTGATGGCGATCTACGACACCATGCAGTACGTGCGTGCCGACATCACGACCGTGTGCCTCGGCCAGGCCGCCTCGGCCGCGGCGGTGCTGCTCGCCGCCGGTACCCCCGGCAAGCGGCTCGCCCTGCCCAATGCGCGCGTGCTCATCCACCAGCCCGCCACCGGCGGCATCCAGGGCCAGGTGTCCGACCTCGAGATCCAGGCCGCGGAGATCGAGCGCATGCGCCGCCTGATGGAGACGACCCTGGCCAAGCACACCGGCAAGGACCCCGAGCAGATCCGCAAGGACACCGACCGCGACAAGATCCTCACCGCCGCGGAGGCCGTCGACTACGGTCTGATCGACAACGTGCTCGAGTACCGCAAGCTCTCGGCTCAGAAGTAACCGCCTCGGCCCGGCCCGGAGCGCGCCTCGCGCGCCTTCGCGGCCGGGCCGGTGTGCTCGAGCGGCATTACCGCCGCCCCGCACAAAATATGGCCCGAATCGCCCGGAACCGGTCGACCGCCGTCGCAGTCTCCGGGTACGGTCGTTCCAAGGGCCCGCTCCCCGGACCGGCGCTGTCGGCGGTCGCGGGATCGGTTGCACGCTTACGAGGAAGTAGGGACCTGACAGATGGCACGTATCGGTGACGGGGGCGACCTGTTGAAATGCTCTTTCTGCGGAAAGAGCCAGAAGCAGGTCAAGAAGCTCATTGCGGGCCCAGGGGTCTACATCTGCGACGAGTGCATCGACCTGTGCAACGAGATCATCGAGGAAGAACTGGCCGAGTCCAACGAGGTCAAGCTCGACGAGTTGCCCAAGCCGGCCGAGATCCGCGAGTTCCTCGACAACTACGTCATCGGGCAGGACTCCGCGAAGCGGACCCTGGCGGTGGCGGTCTACAACCACTACAAGCGGATCCAGGCGGGGGAGAAGGCCCGCGACACCCGGGGTGAGTCGGTCGAGCTGGCCAAGTCGAACATCCTGCTGCTCGGGCCCACCGGCTGCGGGAAGACGTACCTGGCGCAGACGCTGGCGAAGATGCTGAACGTGCCGTTCGCGATCGCCGACGCCACCGCCCTGACCGAGGCCGGCTACGTCGGTGAGGACGTCGAGAACATCCTCCTCAAGCTCATCCAGGCGGCCGACTACGACGTCAAGCGCGCCGAGACCGGGATCAT
>NZ_WVTE01000284.1:0-25203 GCF_009939605.1 Rhodococcus sp. YH1
CCGGCGAGTCCCAGCCCGTCGACAAGACCGTCGAACCCGTCGTCGACGAGCAGGCCCCGCTGGGCGACCGTGCCGACATGCTGTTCATGAACACCGACGTCACCCGCGGGCGGGGCACGATGGTGGTCACGGCCACCGGGATGCAGACCGAGATCGGCGCGATCGCCACCCTGCT
This sequence comes from Rhodococcus sp. YH1, assembly GCF_009939605.1. Lineage (NCBI taxonomy): Bacteria > Bacillati > Actinomycetota > Actinomycetes > Mycobacteriales > Nocardiaceae > Rhodococcus > Rhodococcus sp. YH1. Next base: position 176 of record NZ_WVTE01000284.1, read on the forward strand.
CGTCGACGACGGGTTCGACGGTCTTGTCGACGGGCTGGGACTCGCCGGTGAGCGCGGACTCGGCGACCTGCAGCCGCGCGGCCCCGACGACCCGGCCGTCGGCGGGCACGGAGTCGCCGGCCTCGAGCAGCACGACGTCGCCGGGCACGAGTTCGGTGCGCGGCAGGTGCTGTTCACGGCCGTCGCGGCGGACGCGGGCGGTGTCGACCGCCATCTGTCGCAGCGCCTGCAGGCTGTTCTCGGCCCGGCGCTCCTGCACGTAGTTCAGGACGGTGTTGAGGGTGATGACGGCGAGGATGACGACGGGGGTCTCCCATTCGCGCGAGACCACGGCGCTGACCACGGCGGCGACGACGAGGACGAGGGTCATCCGGTCGGCGAGCAGGGCGAGCACCTTGCGCCAGCCGGGTACGGCTGCCGTTTCGGCGAGGGCGTTGGGCCCGTGCTCACGCCGGCGCTCCTCGACGACGTCGGAGGGCAGCCCGGCCGCGGGGTCGACGTCGAGTGCCGCCGCGACGTCGTCGGCGTCGCGGGTGTGCCACGTGGTGGCCAGGGTCATCTCGCACGCTCCTCGGTGGGGTGAGGTCGGGCGGCTCCCACGCTATCGATGTGACGGACACCGCGCGATTCGATGGACGATCCGCCTGTGCCGGGCGCGGATTCGTGATGTGCTGGAGGCGGTGATATCGAGGCGGACGCCGCCGGATCGGAGGAACCATGAGTGAGCCGAACGTCGACAACCCCGTCGTCGTCCTGAACGACGACGAGAGCTGGGAGCTGCTCGGCACCGAGCGGATCGGCCGGCTCGTGGTGGTCTCGGGCGGGCGGCCGGACGTCTTCCCGATCAACTACGCCGTGCGGGACAGGAAGCTGTACTTCCGTACCGCCGAGGGCAGCAAGCTGGTCGAGCTGACGGTGCACGCGGAGGTCGCCTTCGAGGCCGACCACGTGGAGCAGGACCGGGCCTGGAGCGTGGTGCTGCACGGACGGGCCCGGAATCTCGTGCACTACAACGAGATCCAGGAGGCCGAGGAGCTGGGGCTGCAGGCCTGGGTGCCCACCCCGAAGTACAACTTCGTCGAGGTCACCGCGAGCGAGATCAGCGGCCGCCGGTTCGCCCTGGTCAAGGGCTGACGCGGGCCCGGCGTCAGCCCGCCACCATGCCGACGCCGAGCCCGACCATGAGCACGGCGATGCCGCCGTCGAGCACGCGCCACGACGCGGGTTTCGCGAATACTCCGCGCAGCAGGCGGGCCCCGTAGCCGAGCCCGAGGAACCACACGACGCTGGCCAGGACCGCGCCGGCGCCGAACCACCAGCGCCCCGGGTCACCGTGGTGGTTGGCGACGGAGCCGAGCATGAGCACGGTGTCGAGGTAGACGTGCGGGTTGAGCCAGGTCAACGCCAGGCAGGTGGCCAGGGCTGCGCCGACGGTGAGGGAGCCGCCCGCCGCGGCGGTCAGGGCCGACGGGCGCAGCGCCCGCCTCGCCGCGAGCACGCCGTAGCCCACGAGGAACGCCGCCCCCGCCCAGCGGATCACCCCGAGCGCGCCGGGCACCCGGTCGAGCACGGTGGCGATGCCGGCGATGCCGGCGGCGATGAGAACCGCGTCGGAGAGCGCGCACACCGCGATCACCGGCAGCACGTGGCGTCGCGCGATCGCCAGGCGCAGCACGAAGGCGTTCTGCGCGCCGATCGCGACGATGAGCGACAGGCCGGTGAGGAATCCGACGGCGACGAGGTGCATGACACCCACGCTAGGAACCGCCCTCGATGAAGAACAGTTGATTTTTCTTCAGTACCGTTAGAGTTGCTTCATATGGATCTGGACTTCGCGCAGCTGCGGACCTTCGCCGCGGTGCTGGACGAGGGCACCTTCGACGGCGCGGCCGCCGTCCTGCGCGTCACCCCCTCCGCGGTGAGCCAGCGGATCAAGGCCCTCGAGCAGCAGGCCGGCCGGGTCCTGGTGCGGCGCACCCGTCCGGTGTCCGCGACCGCCGCGGGCGAGGCGGTGATGCGGCTGGCACGGCAGGTGGCGCGGCTCGAGCAGGACACCGCCGAGGCGCTCGGGCTGACCGCCGGCCGGGACGAGTACGTGTCGGTTCCCCTCGTCGTCAACGCCGACTCGATGTCGACGTGGATGCTGCGCGCCCTGGCCCGCATGCCCGAGCGTCATCGCGCGCTGTTCGAACTGCACCGCGAGGACGAGTACCACGCCCCCGCGCGCCTGCGGGACGGCACCGCGATGGCCGCCGTGACGTCGGTGCCCGAGCCGGTGCAGGGGTGCGTCTCCGAAAAGCTCGGCGCCATGCGGTATCACGCGATGGCGAGCGTCGACTTCGCGGACCGCTGGTTTCCCGGCGGCGCGGGCGCCGAGTCGCTGCGGCAGGCCCCGATGCTGAGCTTCGACCGCAAGGACGACCTGCAGGACCGGTTCCTGCGGCGCCGCACCCGGCGCCGGCTCGACCCGCCCCGGCACTACGTGCCCGGCGCCGCCGAGTTCGTCGAGGCCGCACGGCTCGGCCTCGGCTGGGGCATGCTGCCGGAACCGATGCTCACCGACACCGAAGGACTCGTCTTCCTCGACTCGGACGATCCGCTCGACGTACCGCTGTACTGGCAGCGGTGGCGGCTCGAGTCGCCGGTGCTCGACGCGCTCACCGACGCCGTCCGGCGGACCGCCCGGGAGGTGCTGCGCTGACAGTGAGGATGGGCGAGTGATCCAACTGGCTGCCAGCACCCGATACGGGCGAGTGCGACGTGACGCTGCGCCCCTACCGGCCCGACGCGAGCACTGCGGACGGAGGCGGGAACCCGCCGGGCGTCAAGACCGGTCCCTGCCCACCGACCGCGGGCGTTGTCCCTCAGTCACGGGCCAGGACTCGCGGCCCGATGTGGTGAGCCAACTCCAGCGCGAGCTCGACGGGAAGCCTGCGCTCGCCGGGGCGGTGGCCGAGCAGTTCGGTTGCGCGGCCGACACGCTGCAGGATGGTGTTGCGGTGGGTGTGCAGGCGTGCGGCGGCGCGAGGGGCGTTCTCGGCTTCCTCGAGGAACACCCGCAATGTCTGGCGGAGACGAGCCGCGCTGGGTGTGTCCGCAGCGAGCGGGCCCAGTGTTGTGGCGACGAATTCGGCCGCCCGGTCCAGGTCGCGAGCGGCCAACGTGGCGACCTCGAGCTCGCGGTAGAGCGCGACGCGGTCGCCGTCGCGTTGCCCGCTGACCAGGCGCTGAATGGCCAGCGCGGCGTCGTGTGATCGGCGGAAGCCGGTGATGCCCGCTCGGGTGGGGCCGACGGCGACCCGAATGTTCGACTGCGCCTTGGTGATTTCTCCGCGCAGTGTGCCGAGCGCGGGTTCGGATTCGGTGCCCAACCACGCCCACAGCGTCGAGGTGCCCGCGGGCAGTGTGAGGGGCGTGCGGGCGCCGGCGGCCTGGGCCAGCAGCGTCGCGGCAGACTCCAGTGCCCCCTGCGTCCCGCCCGCCGGTTCGGCCCACAGGACGAGTGCGGTGTGGCGGCGAGCGAGCTGGTATCCGAGGCGTTCGCCGGCTCGGCGGGGGTCGATCGGGGCGCCGTCGAGGATCAGGTGCACGGTCTCGGCGCGGCGGGCCAGCGCGCCGCCGAGCACCTCCTCGCGTTCCCGCTGGGCGTCGGCGATGACACGGCTCACGACATGGTCGACGTAATCGAACATCAGCTGCGAGGTGACCTCCAACAACTCCACGAACTGTGGCCCCGGCGGGACGATCCGTCCGGCATGAGCCAGAAACCGCTGCCAGGCGACGTTCTGGCCCCGGCGGTAGGCCTGGTAGATCACCTCGAGGTCGATGCCGCGGCGCACGACGGTGCGGACGACGTCGAGGGCTTCGGGCGGCACGTCGATCGGCGCGCCTCCGACGTCACGCCGAGCGAGGGTGGTCAGCAGGCGCGCGGCATTGGCGCGGTTGCTCGCCGACATCTCCGCGACGATCGCCGCGTCCGCGCCCAGCATCGGGACCACCGCCACCTCGGCGGCGTCCATCTCGGCGACGAGCTGATCGAGTTCACGCAGCATCAATTCGGCGACGTCACCGACGAGGGAAACAACTTCGGGTGCCACTGGCTCACGGAGCACGTACCAAGTGTGCCACAGCACACATATAGCTGCGAATAGTGTGCCGGCATACATGTCGACGGGTGCCGTTGCGGTCCTACTGTGAACGCCGTCACGCCCCAGCGCACCGCTCGAGGAGACCGACCATGAGCATCCCGACGACCACCGAGCCGACCGGTCGCCATACGGCAAGCACGCATTTCGACGTCTTGATCGTCGGCGCCGGCATTTCCGGCATCGGCGCGGCGTATCACCTCCAGACACGCCGTCCCGGTACGACGTTCGCAGTCCTGGAGGGCCGGGATTCGATCGGCGGCACGTGGAGCCTGTTCCGCTACCCGGGCATTCGCTCGGACTCGGACATGCCGAGTTTCGGCTACGGGTTCAAGCCGTGGACGCATCGGAAGTCGATCGCAGACGGGCACATCATCATGGATTACCTGAGGCAGACCGTCACCGAGAACCGTCTCGACCAGCACATTCGTTTCGGCTACCGGGTTATCGGCGCAGAGTTCTCCTCGGCGGACGGATACTGGACCGTCACCGCGCAATCGTCCGGCAGCGCCGAGCACGTGCACTTCACCGCGCGATTCCTGTTCCTGGGCACCGGCTACTACGACTACGAGGAAGGCTTCACGCCCGACATCGAGGGTGTGGAGGAGTTCGCGGGCCGGCTGATCCACCCGCAGCACTGGCCCGAGGACCTCGACTACGCCGGCAAGCGCGTGGTGGTCATCGGCTCCGGCGCGACCGCCGTGACGCTGATCCCGTCGATGGCCGGCAAGGCCGGTCATGTCACGATGCTGCAGCGCTCGCCGAGCTACGTGTTCTCGATACCGGCCGAGGACGCGATCGCGAACACCCTGAACAAGGTGGTCGGTCCCACCCGAGCGCACCGGATCGTCCGGCGCAAGAACATCATGCTCAACCGCGGGATCTACAAGGCCTGCCAGCGCGCGCCCAAGCTCATGCGCAAGCTGTTGATCGCCGATGTGCGCCGGCAGCTGCCGAAGAGCTTCGACGTAGACACCCACTTCACCCCGCGTTACAACCCATGGGACCAGCGCCTGTGCATGGTCCCCGACGGGGATCTGTTCAAGGCGATATCCGCCGGGCAGGCCTCGGTGGTGACCGACCGGATCAAGCGGTTCACCGAGGAGGGGATTCTGCTGGAATCGGGTCAGGAGTTGGCCGCCGACATCGTCGTCACGGCGACCGGACTCAACATGACACCGTTCGGCAAGATCGCACTGAGCGTGGACGGGCGGCGCGTGAACCTGCCCGACACCACGGTCTACAAGGCGATGATGTTGTCCGGTGTGCCGAATCTCGTGTTCGCGCTGGGCTACACGAACATCTCCTGGACCCTCAAGGTGGACTTGGTGTGCGAGCACTTCTGCCGACTGCTCGACTACATGGACAGCCACGGCTACGGCACCGTCGAACCAGTGCTCGACGATCCGCACATGGACCGTGTCCCCGTGGTCGAGATGAGCTCGGGATATGTCCAGCGGGCCGTCGCGAAGTTCCCGCGCGGCGGCACCAGCGGCCCGTGGACGGTACAGATGGCCTACGAGAAGGACGTCGAGCGGCTGCGTCGCGGGCCGGTCGAGGATCCGGCGCTCGAGTTCGCGCCCAGCCGCACGGCTGCCGTCGCGTCGTAGGAACGGAGCGACCGATGAAGAAGGACCTGACCTTCCCCAGCCACGGCGTCGCCTGCGCCGCCTGGCATGTTCCGGCTACCTCCGCCGTGCTGGCCGGCACGGCCGGCCGGCCGTGTGTGGTGATGGCACACGGCTTCGGCGGCACCCGAGACACCGGCCTGATCGGCTATGCCGACGGGTTCGCCGACAGCGGCATCGACGTATTGGTCTTCGACTACCGCGGCTTCGGCGCCTCGGAAGGAACACCGCGCCAGGATGTTTCCTTCCGGCGTCAGCGCCAGGACTATCACGCGGCGATCGCCGCCGCCCGTCACCTGCCCGGCGTGGACGCCGATCGAATCGCGTTGTGGGGAACGTCGTACTCCGGTGGTCATGTCGTCGCAGTCGCCGCGCAGGACAGGCGCGTCGCGGCAATCGTATCGATGACCCCCGCGACCGACGGACTGGCAGCCGCGATGCAGATCGCCCGCTACGCCGGAGCCGGTCAACTGGTGCGCACCACCGGCCACGGGTTGCGCGACCTCGCTCGCCGGATTACCGGACGCCGGCCGCACCACATCCCGGTGGTGGCGCGGCCGGGAAAGGTGGCGATCATCAGCGCCTCCGGCGCCGAGGAGGCCTACACCTCGATCGCCGGACCGACGTGGCGCAACGAAATCTGCGCGCGCACAGCACTGGAGGTGGCCGTGAACCGGCCCATCACCGCTGCCGGCCGCCTTGGCTGCCCAATCCTTGTGCAGGTGGGCACACACGACCGTGTCGCACCGCCCGTCGCCGCGCGCAGGACCGCGAAGAGGGCAGGGGCCACTGCACTGTTGTGCGAGTACCCCGTCGATCACTTCGACGTCTACGACGGTCCTTGGCAACAACGGATGCTGCGTGACCAGCTCAGCTTCCTGATCCGCGCCCTCGATCCGGCGCGGCCCTGCTGATCGTCACCGTTCCCCCGAGCTGCTCGCGCTCGACGCCCATGACATTCCGATGGTGCGCGACTCGCTCGGCGGAGAGTCGAGATCTACCACGTCCTGTGCAGTGCACACGTTCACACGTTCACACGTTCACACGTTCACACGTTCGAGCATCGGGCCCTGACCGCAGCCGCTCGACATCCCTCGGAGCATCCACCGGTGCGTCCCGAGCGGCCGGTCGGTTAGCGTGACGGGTCCGGCCCCGGCGAGAGGACGAACGATGACCACAGCAGCACCTGCACCGGCACGACAGCTGAGCCGGGCCCTGGCCGGCGTGCTGGCCGTCCTCGTCACCACCGGGTGGGCGGCGAACCACTTCGCCGCGATGATCCCCGTCCTGCGCGAGCACGAAGGCCTCTCGCGCGCGCTGCTCGACGGGGTGTTCGGCATCTATGCGCTCGGGCTGCTGCCCGGTCTCGTCGGCGGCGGCGCACTCTCGGACCGGACCGGCCGTGCGGCGGTCGTCCTCCCCGGTGCGACGATCGCCCTCGTCGGCACCGTGCTGCTGCTCGTCCGGCACGACGCCGCCGGACTCGTCGCGGGCCGCCTCGTCGTGGGCATCGGCGCGGGCCTGGCCATCGGTGCGGGCACGGCCTGGGCCACCGACCTGCGCGGGAAGGTCGGCACGGTGCTCGCCGGCGTCGCGCTCAGCTCCGGATTCGCCCTGGGGCCTTTCGTGTCCGGTCTGCTCGCCGAGTTCGGCCCCCGGCCGCTGTCCCTGCCGTTCATGCTCTCGGCCGCGTTGTCGGCCGCGGCCGTCACCGCCGCGACGGTGTGGAGCCGGCCGGCCCACTACGCGGCGGCGGACCTGCAGCCGGTCGTGCCGGGACACGGACGGTCGGTGGCCGGTGCGCTGTCCTGGTCACTGCCGCTGGCACCCTGGGTGTTCGCCTGCGTCACAGTCGCTTTCGTGACGTTTCCGGCCCGGGTCGCGAGCGCGTACGCGGGACCGGCGCTGACCGGGGCCGCGGCGCTGCTCGCCCTGGGCTCCGGGATCGTCGTGCAGGCCGTGGCCCGTCGGCGGGAGTGGGGCCCGCAGGCCGGGACGGCCGGCGCCGTCCTCGCCGGACTCGGGTTCCTCCTCGTCGGCGCCGGCGGGGCGCACCCGCCGCTGTGGCTGCTGCCCGTCGCGGCACCCGTGCTCGGGGTGGCCTACGGGCTGTGCCTGCGCGAGGGCCTGCTCGACCTGGAGTCGCTCGCGCCGAAGACCTCGCGCGGGACGCTGACCGGCGTCTTCTACGTCGGCACCTACCTGGGCTTCGCGCTGCCGCTGCTGCTCGTGCTGTTCGAGCCCACCACCGGCGCGAGCCTGCCGCTGTTCGTGCTCGCCGTCCCGGCGTTCGCGGTCGCGCTGGTACGGGCCCGCCGGCTGGCCGTCGCCGAGCACCCCCGCGCCGTCGACGCGCCGCGCAGCCGCGGCGAATCGTCGCGGACGGAAGGACACCGGCCATGACCACGCGACATGCCTGACCTCCGATCCGCCCGCCTCGTCGGAAATTCGCTCGCCGCTTCGGAATCCGCTCCTGCAATTGCGTGGGCGGATCCACGACCGGCGCGACTATCCTGCCGGCGTCCGCCTCGCCTGGCGGTCATTCCACGAGGGCGCGGAACTGCGCGTCGTACAACCGGAAGTAGGCGCCGCCGGCCTCCAGGAGCTCGTCGTGCGTGCCCTGTTCCACGATGCGCCCGTGCTCCATCACCACGATCCGGTCCGCGTCGCGGATGGTCGACAGCCGGTGCGCGATCACGAAACTGGTGCGGTCCCGGCGCAGCACCGCCGTCGCGTGCTGCACGAGCAGCTCGGTGCGGGTGTCGACCGAGCTGGTGGCCTCGTCGAGGATCAGGATGGACGGCTGCGCGAGGAAGGCGCGGGCCGTGGTGATCAGCTGCCGCTCCCCCGCGCTGATGTTGCCGGCGTCCTCGTCGATCACGGTGTCGTAGCCGTCGGGCAGGGAACGCACGAACCGGTCGACGTAGCTGATGCGGGCGGCCTCGAGGATCTGGTCCTCGGTGGCGTCCGGCCTGCCGTAGGCGATGTTGTCGCGGATGGTGCCCCCGAAGAGCCAGGTGTCCTGCAGCACCATCCCGATACGCGAGCGCAGCTCGTCGCGGCTCATGGTCGTGATGTCCACGCCGTCGACGAGGATTCGTCCCGAATCCAGTTCGTAGAAGCGCAGGATCAGGTTCACCAGGGTGGTCTTGCCCGCGCCGGTGGGCCCGACGATCGCGACCATCTGCCCCGGCTCGACGCGCAGGTCGAGATGCTCGATCAGCGGTCGCTCCAGCAGGTACGAGAACGAGACGTCCTCGAACTCGACCAGGCCGTGCCGCCCCCACGGGGTGACGGGGGCAGGCGAGTCGGGCTCCTGTTCGGGTTCGTCGAGGATCTCGAACACCCGCTCGGCGGACGCCGCCGCGGACTGCAGCAGGTTGACCATCGCGCCGATCTGGCCGAGCGGCTGACCGAGCTGCCGCGAGTACTGGATCAGGGCCTGCACCTCGCCGAGGCTGACGGTGCCCGACGCGACCCGCAGCCCGCCGAGCACGGCGATCGCGACGTAGCTGAGGTTGCTCATGAACATCACCAGCGGCATCACCAGACCGGAGACGAACTGGGCGCGGAACCCGGCCCGGAACAATTCGTCGTTGGTCTCGGTGAAGCGACGCTCGACCTCGGCGGTCCGGCCGAAGGCGGTGACGAGTTCGTGGCCGGTGAAGGCCTCCTCGATCTGGCCGTTGAGGTTGCCGGTGGCCTTCCACTGGGTCACGAAGTGCCGTTTGGACCGCTTCGCCACCACCGCGGTCACCACCACCGACGCCGGCACCATGAGGATCGCGACGAGCGCGAGCAGCGGCGAGATCCACACCATCATCACGACGAGCCCGAGCAGGGTGAGCACCGACAGCACCAGCTGGCTGATCGACTGCTGCAAGCCCTGCGAGATGTTGTCGATGTCGTTGGTGACGCGGCTGAGCAGATCACCGCGGGAATGGGAGTCGAAATAGCGCAACGGCAGCGCGTGCACCTTGCGTTCCACCCGGGATCGCAGATCGCGGATGACGCGCTGCACGATCTCGTTGAGCCCGTACGCCGCCAGCCAGATCAGGCCCGACGACAGCAGGTACAGCGCGAGCACGAACACGAGGGTGCGGCCGAGGGCGGCGAAGTCGATGCCCGCGCCCGGCACGAGCGACATGGCCGACACCATCTCCGCGAACTGGTCGCGTCCCTGCGCCCGCAGCGCCTCGACCGCCTGTTCCTTGGATAGCCCGGCGGGCAGCTGACGGCCGATCACCCCGCTGAAGATCAGGTCGGTGGCGTGGCCGAGAATGCGGGGCGCCACCGAGGACGCCACCACCCCGAGCACGGCCAGGACGAGCACCACGGCCGCGGCCCACCGGTGCGGCCGCAACAGGCCGACGAGCCGTTTGGTGGCCGGCCACTTCTGCCGTGCCCGGTTCTCCGGCGCGCCCGGGTCCACACCCCCGAGCCGCGGCCCCGCCTCCTTGCGCTCGGTCATGCGGTCACCATGCGCTGCGACTCGACGATCTCGGTGTAGGTCGGGCAGCTCGCGAGCAGTTCCAGATGCGTGCCCGAGCCGACGACGGCCCCGCCGTCGAGTACGACGATGCGGTCGGCGTCGAGCACCGTGGACACCCGTTGCGCGACGACCACAACGCACGCATCGCGGGTCTCCGGGAACAGTGCCTCCCGCAGCCGCGCGTCGGTGGCCTGGTCCAGGGCCGAGAACGCATCGTCGAACAGGTAGATCGACGGCCGGCGGACCAGAGCCCGGGCGATGGCCAGGCGCTGGCGCTGCCCGCCCGAGACCGTGGTGCCGCCCTGGGCGACGAGGGTGTTCAGCCCCTCCGGCATCGCCCGGACGAAGTCCGCGGCCTGTGCAACCTCGAGGGCGTGCCAGAGCTCGTCGTCGGTCGCGTCGGCGCGGCCGTACCGCAGATTGTCGGCGACGGTGCCGGAGAACAGGTAGGCCCGCTGCGGCACGAGACCGATCGCCGCGCGCAGCACCTGCGGGTCCAGGTCACGCACATCGGTGCCGCCCACCAGGACCGAGCCGGCGGTGACGTCGATCAGCCGCGGGATCAGCCGCAGCAGGGTCGTCTTGCCGGAGCCGGTACCGCCGATCACGGCGGTCGTGCTGCCGGGCTCGGCCCGGAACGTCACGTCGCGCAGGACGGGCGCGTCGGCGCCGGGATACGCGAAGGCCGCACCCCGCAGCTCGAGGGTCACGGGGGTGGCGAGGGTGCGGACGGGCCGAGCCGGCGCCGGCAGCGACGATTCGGTGTCGAGCACGTCGAGGATCCGCTCGGCACACACCGCCGCGCGCGGCGCCATCATCGCCACGAACGACGTCATCATCACCGCCATGAGGATCTGCATGATGTAGCTCAGCAGCGCGGTGAGGGATCCGACCTGCATGTCACCGGTGTCGATCCGGTGGCCGCCGAACCACAGCACGGCCACGCTCGTGGCGTTGGCGATGAGCATCACGAGCGGGAACAGCAGGGCGTTGATGCGGCCGACGTGCAGGGCCGTGTCGGTCAGTTCCACGTTGGCGACCTCGAACCGGTCCCGTTCGGTGCGCTCGCGCACGAACGCCCGCACCACGCGGATGCCGGTGATCTGTTCGCGCAGTACCCGGTTGACGGCGTCGATGCGCACCTGCATCACCCGGAAGGCGGGCACCATCCTCGCGATCAGGACGAACATGGTGACCGCGAGGACGGGAACGGCAGCGACGAGCACCAGCGACGTGCCGGCGTCCTCGCGCAGCGCCATGACGATGCCACCGATACCCATGATCGGGGCCATCACCACGATGGTGCAGCTCATCAGCACGAGCATCTGCACCTGCTGCACGTCGTTGGTGTTGCGGGTGATGAGCGACGGCGCGCCGAACCGGCCGAACTCGCGGGCGGAGAATCCGCCGACGCGCCGGAGCACGGCGAGCCGCACGTCGCGGCCGACGGCCATGGCGGTGCGCGCCGCGAAGTACACCGAACCGATCGAGCAGCCGATCTGCACCGAGCTGATCGCCAGCATCACCGCGCCGGTGGTGAGGATGTACCCGATGTCGCCGCGGGCGACGCCGTAGTCGATCAGGTCGGCGTTGAGCGCCGGCAGGATCAGCATGGTGCCGGTGGCCACCATCTGCAGCAGCACCACCGCGATCAGCGCCCCCCGGTGAGGGCGCAGGAACCGCGGGAGCAACCGGACCAGCATGATCACCACGCTACCGGTGCAGCGGCCCGGTTCCCGGCACCTTTTCCGCCCGCGAGGGAACGGAAAAGGCGCCCGGGTCCGGTCATGTGTGCGCCGGCTCGCGGCTGGGCTCGGGGACGGTCAGCTCGCGGCGGAGCTTCTCGCCCTCGACGTCCACGTTCGGCAGGATGCGGTCCAGCCACGTCGGCAGCCACCAGGCCTTGTCGCCGAGCAGCGCCATCACCGCGGGGATGATCACCATGCGCACGACGAACGCGTCGAAGAACACGGCGGCGGCGAGCGCGAAGCCGATCGACTTGATGAACGAGTTCGGCTCGGCGATGAAGGCGGCGAACACCGAGATCATGATGACCGCCGCCGCGGTGACCACCCGGGCACCGTGGGCGAATCCGATCCGCACGGCCTCCTTCGCGGACGCGCCGTGGACGAACTCCTCCCGCATGCGGGTCACCAGGAAGACCTGGTAGTCCATCGCCAGGCCGAACACCACGCCGATGAGGAAGATCGGCATGAAGCTGACGATCGGCTGCGGGTTGGAGACCAGCCCGCCCCAGCCCTCCTGGAAGACCGCGACGGTCGCGCCGAACGTCGCCAGGACGCTGAGCAGGAATCCGAGGGTCGCGGTCAGCGGCACCAGGATCGACCGGAACACGAGCATCAGCAGGATGAACGCGAGTCCGACGACCACCGCGAGGTACGGGACGAGCGCGCTCTGCAGGGTCTCGGACACGTCGCCTTCGAGGGCGGTCTGTCCGGTGATGCCGTAGGAGACGCCGATCTCGTCGTGCAGCTGGGCCTCCTGGTCGCGGATGCTCGACACGAGGTCCATCGTCGCCGGCTCGCTGGGGCCCGACCGGGGGGTGACCATGATCTGCGCGGTGTCACCGGCCTGGTTGACGGCCACGATCTGGGCGTTGACCACCTCGTCCTGCTCGTACAGGCGCTGCACGACCTCCCCGAACGCCTGCTGCGGCGCGACGGTGGCCTCGCGGGCGTCGGCGACGACGAGCAGCGGGCCGTTGCGGCCGGGACCGAACGCCTCGTTCACGAGGTCGTAGGCCTGACGGGCGCTGGTCTTCGGGTCGCCGGTGGCCTCGGTGGGCAGGGCGAGCTGCAGGTTCGCGCCGGGCAGCGCGAGGATGCCGAGCAGCAGCACGCCGGCGACGAGCGGGATCAGCGGCTTGCCGGTGGCCCAGCGGATGTAGCGCTGGGCGGCGCTCGGCCTGTCGGTGTCGGCCTCCGGGTCGTGGTCCTTCAGGCCCGGGATGCGGCCGGCGAACGCCTTGCGGCCGAACAGGCCGAGGATCGCCGGCAGCAGGGTGATCGCGATGAGCACGGCGATGAACACCGTGAATGCGGCCGCGTAGCCCATGGCGGACAGGAACGGGATCCCCACCACGCTGAGGGCCATCAGGGCGATGATCACGGTCAGGCCGGCGAACACGACGGCGGAGCCGGCGGTGCCCACGGCACGTCCGGCCGCCTCGGCACGGTCGGCGGTGACGGTGATCTCGTGCCGGAACCGGGAGACGATGAACAGCGAGTAGTCGATCGCGACGGCGAGACCGATCATGATCGCCAGCGTCGGGGTCATCGAGCTCAGGTCGGCGAAACCGGTGGCGATGGTGATGCCGAGGCTGCCGATGGCGATGCCGATGATGGCGGTGATCAGGGGCAGGCCCGCGGCGACGAGCGAGCCGAAGGTGATGGCGAGGACGACGGCGGCGATGCCGATGCCGATGAGTTCGGTGACGCCGCCGGGCATCTCGGCCTCCGCGGCGGCGGTGCCGCTGACCTGGACGTTCAGGCCCGCGTCCCGGCCGATCTCCGCGGCCGCGGCGATCTGCTCGCGCATCGTGTCGTCGACGTCGCCGAAGCCGCCCTCGAACGGGACGGTGACGAATCCGACGGTGCGGTCCGGGCTCAGTGGCGACAGCGCGGCCGCGTCGGCGAGCGCGGTCTCCTCCGGCTTGCCCTGTTGCTCGGCGGCGGCCTTCATCTGTTCGACGAGACCGGCGTTCGCGGTGACGGGGTCGACGAGGACGGCGGCCTGCTGCTCGGGGGTGGCGACGGCCGGATCGATCTTGGCGGCGGCGGTCACCTTGTCGATCCCGCGGATCGCCGCCAGCACCTCGTTCATCGCCGCGAGGTTCTGTGGTTCGTCGAGGGTCCCGCCGTCGGGGGCGGCGAACACGTAGCGCGCGCTGAGCGCGTTCATCGGGTCCGCGGCGTTCGGGAACCGTTCGGCGAGCAGGTCCTGCGTCTGCTGCGCGGGAGTGCCGGGGATGGAGAACGAGTCCGTTGTCGGCCCGGACAGGGTGGCCGCACCCACGCCGAAGAGGACGAGGATCGCCAGCCAGAGGGAGAGGACCGTGCCTTTTCGCCGATAGGCGAACTTGCCGATCCGATAGAGATAGGTCGCCACGGGGAACCTCGTCTTCCGGATGTGTCGTGCAGGTGTCTTAGGAAAGGCCTTGCCGCAGCTGCCCGAAGGCGGCACGGACGAGTTCCTCGGGGGAAGCCGCCCCCGAAGTGCCGGCGAGCCACAGTTCGACTGCCGACTTCATGGCCGAGACCGCGGCGTAGCGGACCAGGCTCGGGTACAGGTCGACCCGGGGATCGGTGCCGGTGCGCTCGGCGATGGCCTCGACGAGCAGTTGCGAGGCGCGCACTTCCATCTCGACGCGGCGCGCCAGCAGTGCCGGGCTCTGATCGACGAGTTCCATGGTCGAACACAGCTCGACGAAGTCGCCGTCCGGCTCCGAAACGATCTGCCGGGCGACGGCTTCCATGGAGTCCCATACGGGTTCCCCGGCGGGCCGTGAGTGCAGGCGCCCGACCCAGGAGTGCACCAACCCCTCGAGATGCGCGAGGAAGGCCTCCTCCTTGCTCGCGAAGTAGTTGTGGAAGGTGCGGGTGGACACGCCCGCCTTCGCGGCGATGGCGTCGGCGGTGACGCCGTCGATGCCCTTGGCGCGGGCAAGGTCGGCCGCGGCGGCAACGAGCGCTGCCCGCGTGGCGGCCTTCTTGCGGTCACGCAGTCCGGGCGGATTGGTCACGTCTTCCACGGTACGCATCTTGCAGAGCCCTGCAAATTTGCAGAGAACTGCAAGAATATGCGTTTGCCCACACCGCCCCGGGCGTTGTGGCAGCGCTCACGTGCGCCGGCGCTCCCAGGCGCCCGGATCGGCGGTCAGGTCGGCCACGAACCGCGGAAGATCGTCCGCGACGACGTCGGCGAGGGTGACCTCCTCGAGGACGGCCCGCAGATTCACCCGCACCGCGATCCATACGTCGCGCAGGCGTTCGGCGGGGCCGGTGTAGACCACATCCTCGGGCCGCTCGCCGCGCACCGACGCGAGCGGGCCTTCCACGGTGCGAATGATGTCCGCGATGGAGATCTCGTCGGCCGGGCGGGCCAGCCAGTACCCCCCTTCGGGGCCGCGACGGCTGTGCACCAGTCCGCCGCGGCGCAGATCCCCGAGGACCGCCTCGAGGAACTTGTGCGGGATGCGCTGCGCCCGGGCCAAGCCCTCCGCCTTAGCGGGCGCCTCGCCGGCCGCCGCGAGTTCGAGCAGGGTGCGCACGGCATAGTCCACCCGGGCGGTGATATGCACGTCGCACTCCTCGGTTCGCGCCTGGCCGCCGGGCGCCGGCGGACACACGATTCCTACCAAACCGGAGGGAAAGCGCGCGACGCGGCCGCGGTCATGCGGCGGTGCGACTGCGGTCATGCGGCGGTGCGACTGCGGTCATGCGGCGGTGCGACTGCGGTCATGCGACGACGGTGCAACTGCGGTCATGCGACGACGGTGCGACGACGTGCCGACGCCGCGCACAGTGCGAGCCCGGCGACGACCCATGCGCTCAGCACCAGCACCGCCGTCCCGCCGCCGTGCCCGTCGAAGAAGGCCACCGAACGGACCAGCGTGCTGGCGGCGCCGGGTGGCAGCAGCTGACCGAAGGTGCCCCACCCCTGCGGCAGCCACGCTGCGGTGGTCGCGAAGCCCGACAGCGGGTTGCCGACGAACATCATCAGGACCGCCCCGGCACCGAAACCGGGCAGCCCGAAGAGCGACTCGAGGCCGAGCAGTGGCAGCGAGACGGCGGCCAGGCCCAGCGTGAGCGCTCCGGCGGTGGCCCAGTAGTTCCCGGTCAGGCTGCCGAACCCGAACTGCAGGACGGCAGTGAGGGTCAGCCCCGCGAGCACCGCGAAGCCGACCGCGCCGAACACGCGCAGGCCGACCCGCCGGGGGAACAGCCGGACGAGGGCGATCGCGGGCACCAGACCGCCCAGGACCAGCGGCAGGGCCAGCGAGTTCAGGCCGGCCCCCGCCGGGTCGTCGGCCGGCAGCGGCACGACGTCGCGCACGGGAACGGGTCGGCCGACGGCCTCCGACAGGCCGGTGGCCGTGGCGGTGAGAACCTGAGCGACGGGGGCGCCGCCGGCCCCGGCGACATACATCGCGGGCCCGTCCGGCCCGACGGCGAGGCCACCGACGACCTCGCGGTGCTCGATGGCGCTGCGCAGCGCCTCCGCGTCGGCGTACCGCTGCGGCGCGAACGCACCGGGCCGGGCACCGGAGAGGCCGGCCTCGATCTGGGCGACGGCCTGGTCCGGCCCGGCGATGCCGATCTTCAGCGCGTGCGGGCCGCTGTTCACGGCGGGCGCGGCGAATGCGAACAGCATCAGGGCGATGACGGCGGTGAGCGCGAGCACGACGCCGGCGACGCGTACCGCGTCCGGCGGGGCGTGCCGCGCCGTGGAGGTGTCCGGGGAGGAGGTCGGGGCAACCATGACGGCTCCTTGAAGTGGAGGATTGTTCTCCGTTTATGTGGAGTATATTCCTCCGGTAGGAGCGGGGTGTCAACCCGCCGAACACAGGAGATCCCATGCGCGCCGATGCCGCCCGCCGCCGCGAGGCCCTGATCCTCGCGGCCCGCGACGTGCTCGCCGAACGCGGGCACGACGCCCCCCTCGATGCCATCGCCGAGCGCGCCGGCGTCGGCATCGCCACCCTCTACCGCAACTTCCCCACCCGCGACGATCTCGCGCACGCCGTGGCCCGTCGCACCCTCGACGAGGCGGGCGCGGCGGCGGATCGCGCCCTCGCCGCGATGACGTCGGACCCCGAACGTGCCTGGGCCGAATTCGTCGACACCGCCGTCCGGCTGCGGCTCGGCGCCCTGATCCCGGCTCTCATCGTCGAGAGCTACCGGGAACTGCCCGACGACGTCCTCGAGATCCGGGAGGGCACCAAGGCGCGCGTCACCGAGCTCGTCCACGCCGCACAGCAGGCCGGCCTCGTCCGCGACGACGTCCAGCCGATCGAGGTGATCATGGCGGTGGCCCGGCTGACCCGCCCCCACGTGCGGTTCGTCGACGACGTCGTGCCCGCCCTCGTGCCCCGGATGATCGCGATCTACCTCGCCGGCCTGCGTCCGGACGGGCGGCCGCTCCCGCAGTGACCGCTCGGCGGCCCCTCGCCCGCCGTAGTGACCGTCACCACATTCCGGTAGATTGGACGCCTGTTCACATCACTCCCGGAGGACCGAATGTGGGAGACCCTGACGGCGTCCTGGGCGTCGCTGCTCGAGCCCCTGCACGACCCCGTCGCGTTGGCCATCCCGGCGTTCCTGCTCTTCCTCGCCCTCGAATGGGCCGCCGCCCGCACGCTCGAGCACGTCGAACCCGGCGACGACGGGCACACCCGTCCGCCGCGCGGCGGCTACGAGGCCATCGACGCGCGCACGAGCATCTCCATGGGATTGGTCTCCATCGGCACCAGCGCCGCCTGGAAGGTGCTGGCCCTCGTCGGCTACTCGGCGATCTGGGTGTACCTCGCACCGTGGCACCTACCGGCGGACGCCTGGTACACGTGGGCGATCCTGATCCTCGGCATCGACCTGCTCTACTACTGGTACCACCGGACAGCGCACCGGGTGCGGCTCGTGTGGGCCACCCACCAGGCACACCACTCGAGCGAGTACTTCAACTTCGCCACGGCCCTGCGCCAGAAATGGAACAACAGCGGCGAGATCCTCATGTGGCTGCCGCTGCCCTTCCTCGGCATCCCGCCGTGGATGGTGTTCGTCGGATTCTCCGTCTCGCTCGTGTACCAGTTCTTCGTGCACACCGAGCGGGTGGGCACGCTGCCCCGGCCCGTCGAGTTCGTGTTCAACACCCCGTCACACCATCGTGTGCACCACGGGTGCGACCCCGAATACCTCGACCGCAACTACGGCGGCATCCTGATCCTGTGGGACCGCCTGTTCGGTACCTTCCGCCGCGAGACCCACCGCCCCACGTACGGACTCACCAAGCCCGTCGGCACCTACAACATCTGGCGGCTGCAGACGCACGAGTACCAGGCCATCGCCCGCGACTGGCGGGCCGCCACGAGGTGGCGCGACAAGCTCGGCTACGCGTTCGGCCCGCCCGGCTGGGCGCCGCAGCGACCGACCACCGTCGCGAGTGCGCAGTTGTCGTCACGACACGCCGGGTGAAGCGACTGGACCTGCGCATTCGACGAACGAAAACGGCCCCGATCCGGTCAATCGGATCGGGGCCGTTCTTGGCGGTGGCGGAGGGATTTGAACCCTCGGACGGGGGTTACCCGTCACACGCTTTCGAGGCGTGCTCCTTAGGCCGCTCGGACACGCCACCGCCCACGACTTTACCGGATTCGGTCCCGGAGTTGAAATCCGCAGGTCACCGGCGTTCGGCGAGACGCTGGGCCCGGAAGAAGTCCTCGAGCACCGCCGCGCATTCGTCCTCGAGCACGCCGCCGCGCACCTGTGGGCGGTGGGTGAGCCGACGATCACGCACCACGTCCCACAGCGACCCGACCGCACCCGTCTTGGGCTCCCATGCCCCGAATACCACGCGGTGCACCCTGGCCAGCACCAGCGCGCCCGCACACATCGTGCACGGCTCCAGCGTCACGGCCAGCGTCGTGCCCTCGAGCCGCCAGCCGTCGCCGTGCACCTTCGCCGCCGCGCGCAGCGCCAGCACCTCCGCATGAGCCGTCGGATCGCCCGTGGCCTCCCGCGAATTCGCCGCACGGGCCAGCTCGGTCCCGTCCGCATCGAACAGCACAGCACCCACCGGCACGTCGCCGGCCGGCGCCGCGGCGGCCGCCTCCAGCGCGGCCCGGATCATCGCCTCGTCGTCGCGCAGGCCCATCTAGGGGCGCAGCTTGTCCAGCGTCGTGGCGAGGACGTCGTCGAATCCCAGCCGCTGGGCGATCTCCTCGATCTGCTCGTCCGGATACAGATCGGACTCGGCGGCGATCACCGCCAGCACCGGCTCCGGCAATCCCAAGTCCGCGAGAATCCCCAGATCGCCCTCCTCCCACGGCTCGATGTCGTCGAGCTCGTCGGGGTCGATATCCGGGATTTCGATGTTCAACGCGTCGAGCACGTCGGCGGCGATGTCGTAGTCGATGGCCATGGTCGCGTCGGACAGCAGCAGACGCGTGCCCGACGGGGCGGGCCGGACGATGACGAAGAACTCGTCGTCCACGTTGAGCAACCCGAAGATCGCGCCGGTGCTGCGCAGCTCGCGCAGCTCCCGGTCGGCCACCTCGAGGCTCGTCAACACCGCCGCCGACAGTGCCTTGCACTTCCAGCGACCGTCCTCCCGCGTCACGGCGACCCCGAACCCGTCGAGGTCCTCAGTCGAACTCACGGAAGGGCTCTTGTTCCCCGCACGCTGCGCAGCCATGGGCGCAACGGTAGTCGGCGCAGTCCCGTGAATGAAGTCCAGCGGGCGATGTGCCAACCTGTTCGGGTGCCCACCTCCGCGTCCACCCCGCCCGTGTGTGTGCTCGGCCTCGGCCTGATCGGCGGATCGTTGCTGCGTGCGGCCGTCGCCGCGGGTCGCGAGGCCTGGGGATACAACCGGTCGGCGGAGCCCGTCGAGGCCGCGCGGGCCGACGGATTCGACGCCTCCACCGACCTGCCGGCCACGCTGCGGCGCGCCGCGGAATCCGACGCCCTCGTCGTCGTCGCCGTGCCCGTGCCCGCGGTGGACGCGGTGCTCGCCGCCGTCGCCGAGCACGCCCCGCACGCCGCGCTGACCGACGTGGTCAGCGTCAAGTCGCAGGTCGCCGCCGCTGTCGCCGCCCACGGGCTGTCCGCCCGCTTCGTCGGCGGCCATCCCATGGCCGGCACCGCCGAGTCCGGCTGGTCGGCAGGATTCGCGGAACTGTTCCGCGACGCGGTGTGGGTGGTCACCGTGGACGACGGCACCGACCCCGTGGTGTGGACGCAGGTCGCCGATCTCGCCCTCGACTGCGGTTCCGTCGTCGTGCCCGCCGAATCGGGTGAGCACGACGCCGCGGTCGCCCGCGTCTCGCACCTGCCGCACCTGCTCGCCGAGGCACTGGCGCTGTCCGGGGCCGCCGGAGGCGACCTGGCGCTGGGCCTGGCCGCCGGCTCGTTCCGCGACGGCACCCGCGTCGCCGGGACGGCACCCGCGCTGGTCGACGCGATGTGCGAGGGCAACGCCACGGCGCTGCTCACGACCCTCGACGAGACCCTCGAGGTGCTGCGCCTCGCCCGCGAGCGACTCGCCGACGGCAGCACCGCCGAGCTGACCGCCGCCGGTCACGCCGCCCGGCGACGATTCGAGCAGCGCGCACGGCGGCCCGTCACCGGCATCGTCCCCGGCGATGCCGACTGGATCGCCCGGCTGCGCGAGTCCGGCCGCCGCGGCGAGGTGTGGACGCGGTGACACTGCGCGACACCACGGCGGCACTCGCGAAAGGCGAACTGACCGCCACCGGCCACGTCCGGCAGGTGCTGGCCGACCTCGACGCCCTCGACGGCACACCGTGGTCGAACCTCGTGGCCGCTCGCAACGACGCCGCCGCCCTCGAGTCCGCCGCTCGCGCCGACGCCGAGCTCGCGGCCGGCAACTGGATCGGCCCGCTGCACGGTGTCGCCGTCGCCGTCAAGGACAACATCGACGTCGCCGGGATGCCGACGCGGTGCGGCAGCAACGTCCTCGCCGACGCACCGCCGGCCGCACGGGACGCCAGGATCGTCGAGCGGCTCCGCGAGGCCGGCGCCGTCGTGGTCGCCAAGACGCACCTGCACGAGTTCGCGTACGGGCCGAGTGGCCTGGTCAACGCGTCCGGACCGGCCCGGCACCCGCACGATCCCACCCGGATCACCGGCGGCTCGTCCTCGGGGTCGGCGGCGCTCGTCGCCAAGGGCATCGTGCCGCTGGCGCTGGGCACCGACACCGGATGCAGTGTGCGGACCCCGGCGGCACTGTGCGGCGTCGTCGGCCTCAAGCCCACCCGCGGCGCGTTGCCGGTCGACGGGGTGTTCCCCCTGTCCACCACCTTCGACCACGTGGGCCTGCTCGCCCGCGACGTCCTCGACGCCGGACTGGCGTGGGGTGCGCTGCCCGGGATCGCACACCTGCGCACGCCCGTCTCGGGTCTGCGGGTCGGGCGGCTGCGCGGCGGCCTCTGGGACGTGCCCGACGCCGCATTCGAGTCCGCGCTCGACGACGCCTGCCGCACGCTCGCCCACCTCGGTGCGGAGGTACGGGACGTGACGCTGCCGGAGACCGACGACCTGCTCGCCGTGTATCCCGTCGTCACCGGCTCGGAGGCGTACGAAACCCATCAGCGCTGGTTCGAGAACGACCCGGACCTCTACCAGCCGGCCACCGCGGCGCTGCTCGCGGCTCAGCGGGACCGTCCGGCGACGGACTACGTGCGGGCCGTGCGAACGGCCGCCCGGCTGCGCCGCGACGTCCTGCGCCGGCTACGCCGCGACGACGGGCTCGACGCCCTGATCACCGTCACCACCCCGCTGCGATCGGCCGCACTCGACAGCGACCCCGCCGCGCTCCGGGGGCCGCTGTTGCAGATGTGCATCCCGTTCAGCGTGCTCGGCGTACCTGCGGTGTCGGTTCCCGCGCCGGGCGGCGGGGACTTTCCCATCGGCGTACAGGTGATCGGATTGACCACCGGGACCGGCGGGCACGGCAGTCACCCCGGAGAGTCCACGGCCCTCGCACTGGCGATGGCAGTGGAGGGCAGCGCCCTCTCCTGAAACTGCGAGGGCAGCGCCCTCTCCTGAAACAGCCCGGCCTAGATCCGCCCCGCCAGACCGGGGTAGTCCACGACGAAACCGTCGCCGTCCACCGTCACCGATGAACTGGAGACCGGGGACAGGACGTGGATGCCGTCGGCCGCGCTGCTGTAGACGAGGGTGGCCTCCTCGATGCCGAGGTCGAGCAGGTTCACGTAGACGACCGGCACCTCGAGTTCGTCCGCGCCGGACTGCAGCCCGTAGCGGCGGATCGGCAGCGCATTGAAGAACGGGCTGAGGATGACATCGACGTCGAGTGCCCCGCCGAACGCCGAACGCTGGTGCTGGGTGCCGTTGTCGACCATCCAGATGCCCTCCTCGGACCGGCTGATCGACATGTGCCTCTCGCCGGCGGCCACGGTCGTGCGCACCGACAACCGGCGCGTCACACCGTTCTCGTCGGTCACGAGGTCGTACGACGCGCTGAACGCGGGGTGCTCCGCGCACTGCGCGCCGACGATGCGACCCGCCGCCTTGATGCGACTGCCGCTCAGTTGGACACGCACCGACTCCATCCGAGGAACGTCGTACGCCCGCCACGTCAGAATCGCGGGCCAGTTCGATGCTGGGCTCGCCGCAGACCGCGCGGCATCGGGGACTGGGATGCTCACGTGTCTACGTTAAGCGACGAGCCACCCCCAGGGAGCAGGGGTGCCGTGAATCGTGCCCTTCGTGTAGCCGACGACTACGGTGAACGTGGCGATCGTCACACCACGGGCGCGTGTCCGCGGCACCAAGACGCGGTTGCCGGGCGGTGACCACCGGCGTTGTGCAGCGCGTTTGAGCACGCAACCCGCTACCCGCAAGAGACTGGCCTACAGTCGCCTCATGCGTACCGTGTGGACAGTTCCTCAGAACATCGCCCAGATCCTCCTGGAGTCCCCCGAGATCCAGATGTTCCTGACCAGCAACGAGCTGCCCGATACCGCCGCGGACCCTCGTCAGCGCCTCGCCGAGTTCACTCGTGCGCTCGCCGCCCTGGCCCGCCACACCGGACGCGCCTTCGGCTCCGTCGATGCCGCCAACCGCGAACTGTTCGGCGGCTCCGCCGGCACCGTACCGGTCGCCTTGCGCCTCGCCGTCCTGCGCGAGATCGTCACCGACGTCGACGACCGCACCCCCACCCCGGACCCGCTGCCGGCGATGGTCGTCGAACAGCTCGGTGCCTATGTGTACGCCCTCGTCGATCCGCGCGACCACACCGTCCTGCACGTCGGACAGGGCCGCGGAAACCGCCTGTTCGCCTTGACCTGGACGGCACTCGGCGAAAACCACAAGCTCACCGCCGGCGGCGAGGCCCCGCCCGCCCACACCCCCGAAGCCGACGCGGCTGTGCACCGGATCCGTGCCGTCTACGACTCCGGCTACTCCGTGGGCCACTACGTCGTGGCCGACCGGGTGGCCCCGGCGGTCGACGCCGACCACGCCGCCGGCTTCACCGCGCAGGCCCTGGTCTCGGTGCTGGGGCTGCTCGAACCGCACGACGGCGAACTCGTGCTGACCAACCTCGTCGGCGCGACCGAGGAATCCGACCGGGTGGCCCACCCCATCGAGGAGCTGATACGTCAGTACTCCGCGGAGGCCGCACCCGAGCTGCCCACCCCGTGCGTCGTGCTGCGGATCACGGATGCGAAATCGGCTTCCCCCGAACAGGTCCGAGGACTCGCCGACCGTCCGTGGCCGGCCGGAGCCGCGGCACGCCGGGTCGACGGACTGCCCATCCTGGTGGTGGCGGACAACATCGTGCGCGGCGCCTACCGGGCCACCGGCTGGGAAGCGGCATCCCGCACCGAGGACAACGGCGGCACCATCCTCTACCGCTTCCTCGGCGACGCCGATCCCGAACTCGAGAAGCTCTTCGTCGACACCCGTCTGACGCCGGATCGGCTGGGACTCAAGCGCTGGCCGTCCCACGGCTGGGCGCCGCGGCTCACGCGGGCCCTGCCCCACCGGCCGAGGCCCTGACACTGCGGAACGGTTGACACTGCGGGGCGGTCCGGGCCGTGCCACCACGGCCCGGGCTTCCCTACTGTCGGCTGAGCCGGCTCACCTGCCGCTCGGGGTGAGAATGGGCTCGTGCAGGTCGTAGTAGTGCACGTCGCCGAGCAGGCGCATCTCCTCCTCCAGAAGCGGCCGCAGATCGTCGGGAATCTCCATCCGTTCGTGGGCCCGTGCCTCCTCCTCGGACGAGAAGTACACCGTCTCGACGTACCCGTCGTCACCGTAGGTGGCGAGCGTGCCGCCGATGATCTCGGGCCGCAGCTCATGCACCCGGTCCTGACCCTCGGCGAGCAGACTCTTCATCCGCCCGAGATCGGGGCAGTGCCCCTCCATGACCTGTACGAATCCTGCAGTGTCCGAGCCACCTTCCATCCACACCTCGACGTCACGGCAGTCGTGGACGGTGATCTCCCCGTCGAAGCACTGCTCGGCCTCGGCCCACCACGCGCCCTGCTCCGGACGTTCGCTGTTGCGGCGGGCCGCCTCCTCCGACTCGAACCGCGCCACCGACACGAAGGTGCCGTCGTCGCTGAATCCCGACGTGCTACCCAGATAGCCCACTGCGCCCGGGCGCAGCTCGTCCGTCCACCGCTGCAGGCAGGCCTTCAGTCCCTGCTCGTCGCGAACCGTCCCCTGCCAGACCTGAATGAACATCACTATCGCCTCCACGTGCGGGACAAGCCCGCACCCAACGGCTTCCGTGGCCGACCCGTTGCCGTCCACCGTCGGCGTCACCCGACGGCCGGCAATCGCGACCACCGTAGATTCAATGATTCGCCTGTGCCGGAGCACGGACAAGAGGGAGCCGGACCGGAACATGCGGAAATGCCGGAAGCCCCCCAACGAGGTTGGGGGGCTTCCGGTAACGGGTGTTCGGCGGTGTCCTACTCTCCCACACCCTGTCGGGTGCAGTACCATCGGCGCTGGAGGGCTTAGCTTCCGGGTT
>NZ_WVTE01000285.1:0-25103 GCF_009939605.1 Rhodococcus sp. YH1
CAGACGGAAGAATGCGGCAGCCAGCAACAACCACCCCCCGAAAAGAGAGGCGGTCGCACCAAAAATATTTTGGCACTGACATTCATCGGCACACTGTTGAGTTCTCAAAGAACACGCACACACCATCGCTCCGCGCCTTCGCGCCTTGCTCCGGGGCAACCGTTCTAGCCTAACACTCTGAACTCGCGGACGCAAACACTGTCTGCGATCTTCGTGTTGGCTGCTCGACCGATCAGGGCGCAACCGCTTTCCGTACCTCTCGGTCCGGGTCGGCGTCCGTGTCGCTCGAACGACGACAAAGTTACGCCACCGCTAACGGGCCGTCAAATCCGCAGGTCAGCGGCCCGTCGGCGGTGGCGGCAGTGCGCTCAGCCGCGTTCGACTCGCACGCCGGCAAAGTTGCGCTTGCCTCGCCGCAGGACAAGCCAGCGGTCGTGCAGCAGATCCGCGCTCGACGGGGTCCATTCCTCGGATGAGATCCGTTGGTTGTTCACGGAGGCACCCCCCTCCTTGATCGTGCGTCGGGCAGCGCCCTTGCTCTCGCACAGGCCGGTCGCGACGAGCAGGTCCACGATCGTGCCGGGCTGCCCGTCGTGCACTTCCGCGACGGAGGCCTCTGCCAGCGCGGCCGAGAGGGTCGCTTCGTCCAGGTCCGCCAACTCTCCACGACCGAACAGCGCCCGGCTCGCAAGTTCGACCGCCCGGGTGTTGGCCTCGCCGTGAACGAGGGTCGTCATTTCGGCCGCAAGGCGGCGCTGCGCCTCGCGCGCCTGCGGCCGCTCGGCCGTCGCCGTCTCGAGTTCGGCGAGTTCGTCCTGATCCAGGAACGTGAACCACCGCAGGTACTTCACGACGTCGGCGTCGGCGGCGTTGACGAAGTACTGGTACCAGGCGTACGGCGTGGTCATCTCCGGGTCGAGCCAGAGGCTTCCGCCGCCGGTGGATTTCCCGAACTTCTTGCCGTCGGCCGAGGTGACGAGCGGGACGGTGAGCGCGTGCACGGCGGCACCGTCGGTCCGTCGGTTGAGCTCGACGCCCGCGATGATGTTGCCCCACTGGTCCGACCCCCCCACCTGCAGCGTGCACCCGTGCTCGCGACGCAACTGCACGTAGTCGTTGGCCTGCAGCAGCATGTAGCTGAACTCGGTGTACGAGATGCCGTCACCCTCGAGCCGGCGCTTCACCGTGTCGCGAGCGAGCATGACGTTGACGGAGAAGTGCTTGCCGATATCGCGGAGGAAGTCGACGACGCTGAGCGAGGAGGTCCAGTCGGCGTTGTTCACGACGATCGCGCTGGTCGGCGACTCGTCGAAGTCCACGAACCGCTCGAGCTGACCGCGGATGCGTTCGGCCCATTCGGCGACCGTGTCCGCCGAGTTCATGGTCCGCTCCCCTACCTCCCGCGGATCTCCGATCATGCCGGTAGCGCCGCCCGCCAGCACGATGGGCCGGTGGCCCGCTCGCTGGAAACGCTTCAGGGCCAGCAACGGCACGAGGTGACCGGCATGCAGACTCGGCCCGGTGGGATCGAATCCGGCATAGAGCGTGACCGGGCCCGCGGCGAGATCGCGGCGGAGTGTGTCGAGGTCGGTCGATTGGGCGATCAGTCCACGCCAGGTCAGTTCGTCGAGGATGTGCTCAGTCACCGCTCGATCATCCCATCCGACGGGGAGCGGCCGGCGCGCGCGGGCTGCGCCGGTACGCCGACACCCCCACGGCGCCGGGGATCCACAGCCGCCACGGTCGTTCGGCCGCGACACTGATGCCCACGCGTGGGCCCGACGCGACCCGGTCGACGTCACCCAGAGTGAGTTTCGCGGTTGCGCCATCGTCGAGCACATCGATCCCGTTGTCCGCCAGCGTCAATCCCAAGGCGGCCGCGAGGTTGCCGGGTCCGCGGGCAAGGTTCGGTGCGGGAGTCCCGGCCGTTCGCCGGGAACGGACGATCTCCTCCCCCGCGACTACTTCGGCACCTCGCAGCAGTACCGCCGCGGCCACTCCGTCGGGCCCCACGGAGATGTTCGCGCAGTGGTGCAGCCCATAGCTGCGGTAGATGTAGAGATGGCCGGCAGGGCCGAACATCACCGCATTCCGCGGCGTACGTCCCCGGTAGGAGTGCGCCGCCGGATCGGGCCAGGGACCGTCCTCGGGCCCGCCGTAGGCCTCGACCTCCGTGATCCGCAGGACCACCTCGCCCGCGCACAGCGTGGCGCCGAGGATCGTGTGCGCCGCAGTCAGCGGGTCGACCCCGGTGAGCCGCTCGAACGCCACGCTCAGTCCGCCACCCGGTCCTCGGTCCAGCCGGCCACGCCGCGCGCGACGAAGTCCTCGTGTTCGGCCTCGGTCACCGCTCGGGCCTCGTCGACGAGGAGGACGGGGATGCCGTTCTCGATCGGATACGCGCGGCGCAACCGCGGGTTGTAGAGAACCGAATCGTCCACGAGGAGCAGCGGCCCCTTGTCCTGCGGGCAGGCCAGGATGCTCAGCAGCGTGGGATCGACAGCCACGGTGGTCCTCTCGACGGTGGTGCGGGACTCGGACGGCCCCAGGCTACCGTGCGCCCGGTGCCGGACCTGTGCCGACGCCGGTGAATCTCGCCGCGACCGCTTTGGTGAACCGCTTGTAGGTTCCGGTCGCCGGGTCGGCGAACCACGACCGCACGGTCGGCTTCGGCAGGCCCCGCGCCGGCAGGTCACCGGACATCGGCCGATACGTGGGCCCGAGTGCGATGTGCGGCACGACATGGACCAGGTCGGGCCGTTCCGGAGCGGGAACCGCATCGAGTGCCGCCGTGATCTCGGCGGCGCTCGGCGCGCGGTTCTCGCGCAGGGTGCACGCGGCCACGGCGACTTCGGTGTCTCCGGTGCGCACGCCGTATACGACGCAGAGATCGACCCGCGGGATACCGCCGAGGGCATCCACCACCGGCTGGCCGTACACCGGTCCGTGCGGGGTGCGGATGACACTGTGCTTGCTGTCGAGCAGCCAGTAGTCACCGTCCTGGTCTCGTCGGAAGAGGTTCTCGGTGGGCACCCACACGTCGCCGAGTTCGAACACTCCCCGCATGACGCCGGGCAGCGCTTCCGTCGACGCGCTGGGCCGGCCGAGCAGGAGGCCGACCTCGCCGGCGGCGCTCTCGCGGACGAAGCCCCGCGCGTCCTCCACCAGACGACCGGTGGTCGGGTCCCACGCCGCCAGGCGTGCCTCGGCGCTGCCGGGCAGCGGCCGTCCCTTGCATCCGATCTTGGCACCCGAGACGTTGGCCAGGACGATCTCGCCGTCGGTGGAGGCATAGAACTCGAGCACCTGGGCGGGAGCGAAGCGTTCGAGGGTCCGCCGCCACAGGCCGGGCGTCATGCCCGAGCCGATGAAGAGGCGGACGGGGTGGATCTCGTCGATGTGCAGTGCCGGGCTGTCGAGGACGTCCCGCATCATCGCCCAGGTGTAGGTGACGACGGTGACGCCGTAGCGGTGCACTTCCTCGCTGAAGCGGGCGGGGTCCAGGCCGTGGGACAGGGCTATGCGGCAGCCGCCGGCGAGCGCGCCACCGAAGCTGACCAGGAGACCGGACGAATGATGAAGCGGGGCAAGGCAATACACCGTGTCACCACGCCCCAGTGCGGCGGCAGTGGCGGTGCCGAAGGCCGAGAGCGCCCATCGGTGGTTGGAGATCTGACGCATCTCCAGGGTGTCGCCGCTCCCGGTGAACAGGAGGAAGGCGAGTTCGCGCGCGACGCCGGGGTCGGGCGCATACCAGCCGGGGAGTTCGACCGTGGTGATGTCGAGGTGTTCGAGATCGACGACATCGGCGCCGGCCGGGATGTCCAGTTCGCGGATGCTGCCACCACCGAGGACCAGGGCCGGGATGCCGGTGGCGATCGCCTGCTGGAGGTTCTCGGGATCGGTGATGATCTTCTGGACGGCGCCCAACCGGATGGCCTCGTCGAGGTCGGGGCCGGGCGGGAGCAGGACCGACACCGCGCCGATGCGGGAGACGGCCGTGACCGCGGCCATCGCACTGGGACGGGTGTCCATGAGGACACCGATGTGGGCGGCGGGGCGGACACCGGAGTGCACCAGCCCGCGCACCACGTTGTCGATCCGCCGATTGACGTCGGCGAAGGTGTAGACGCGGTCCTCGTAGATGAAGCACTCGCGGTGCGGCCCCTTGCGGCACTGCTCCGTCAGGACGCCGGCGAGCGAGATGCGGGTTCGTGGCTGAATCTGCCCGAGCCGGGCCAGGCGCGGAAGGGCCCGGGCCGCCTCCCCCGACAGCTCCCGGGCCCCGCGCACCGTTTCGGAGGCCAGGTCGGCGATGCCCTTGCCGACCTCCACACCGACCTCGGCGATGGTGGCGACGGTGTGGGTGAGGCGGGCCGCGACGGACACCCCGGTCTCCCCTTCTGCGTGGAGCTCGGGGATCGCCATCCGGCCGACGCCGACCGGCCGGTCGCCGTGCCCTTCCCGCCACTGCACCCATTCGCCGACGGCGGGCCAGGTCTGCCGCGCCGCGGTGCCGCCCACGACGAGCCCGAAATGGCCTGCGCGCAAGGAGTATTCGAATACCTGAGCCCGGGGGGCGGCCTTGCGTATGCCGCGCACCGCGAGGGGCTGCCCGATGTCGTCCACCTCGCCGACGAACGCGAGGATGGGGCAAGTGATCTCGGCCAGGCTCACGGCCCGGTCGTTGATGACGAAGCCGCCGCTGACCATGCGGTTGTGCACGATGAACTGGCGAAGCAACTCGGCCACTGCAGGACCGGACCAGGCCACCCACCCCTCCGTGTCGAGGAAGCGGCGCTGAGGTTCGCGCGGCAGGAGGGCTTCCCGGTCGTGCAGCTGCATGAGGAACTCGATGCGCGAACGCACGGTCTTGACGGGGTCGAGGAACTGGAAGCCGGTCTTGGCCATCCACCCGGTGATGGCGAGCCGGTTGAAGACGTGGTCGGCGAGGAAGTCGGCGGCCCGGACGGCGACGCCCTCGGGAATCCCGAACGGCAGGGCGGCCAGGGTGTCCACGGGGCTGCCGAAGGTGATCAGGCTGGCGACGTGCCGACTGCGGCGGTAGGCCGCGGCCTGATAGCAGAACATGCCGCCCTGCGAGTACCCGGCCAGGTGGATGTCCCGGCCGGTGTATTCGTGCACGTGATCGATGATCTCGTCGAGGGCGATGATGTGGTCGGTGAGGGTGCGGTCCCACCCGCCTTCTTCCCGGTCCGGGGAGCCGAAGTCGACCACCCAGGGGTCGAGACCCATCGAGTGCAGGATGCCGACGGCTCCGGTATCGCGGGTGACGTCGTAGACGTCCGCCGACATCATCATCGGGGGGACCAGCACCACCGGAGCAGCATTCTCGGCGGCGTCGGATTCCGGGTAGTAGTGCCGCAGCCTGTACATGCCGGTCCGCTCGACGATCTGGAACGGCGACGGTGTCGCCCCCGTTTCCAGACCGCCGTGACGGACCACCTCGAGGCCGTTCTGCGCGGTCGCCACCACGCGCCGCAGGGGCCCCATCACCGATCCACCGCCCAGTGCCACGAACCTCTTCCCATCCGCCGAGTTCTGCGTGTGTCCACCCTGTCAGGAATGACAGCCTGCCACATTACGTCGAGGCGATGGCCCTGTTCACCGAGCGGGCCGGTCAGCTGCGCACCCAGCCCCGCAGCGCGCGAGCGGCGGCACGAACTCCGTCGAGCTGTTCACCTACCCGGACGCCCGCGGTGCCGCCGCGGGCGTTGCGGGAAGCGATGGAGCCCTCCACGGTGAGCACCTCGCGGACCTGCGGCGTCAGCGCGGGGTCGACCGCCGTCAGCTCGTCGTCGGTGAGTTCCTCGAGGCCGACGCCGCGCGCCTCCGCCGCGCGCACGCACGCCCCGGCCGCCTCATGTGCGACGCGGAACGGGACACCCTGGCGCACCATCCACTCGGCGATGTCGGTGGCGAGGGTGAATCCGGCGGGTGCCAACTGGGCCATACGATCGGTGTGGAAGGTCAGGGTGGACACGAGACCGGTGATCGCCGGCAGCAGCAGCTCGAGCTGCAGGACCGAGTCGAACACCGGCTCCTTGTCCTCCTGCAGGTCCCGGTTGTACGCCAGCGGTTGGGCCTTGAGGGTGGCGAGCAGGCCGGTGAGGTTGCCGATGAGGCGACCTGCCTTGCCCCGGGTCAGTTCCGAGACGTCCGGGTTCTTCTTCTGCGGCATGATCGACGATCCGGTGGACCACTCGTCGGCGAGGGTGATGTAGCCGAACTCCGGGGTGCTCCAGAGGATGACCTCCTCCGCCATGCGGGAGAGGTCGACCGCGATCATGGCGAACACGAACGCGGCCTCGGCGGCGAAGTCGCGCGCGGAGGTGGCGTCGATCGAGTTCTCGGCGGCGGAGTCGAAGTTCAGTTCTGCCGCGATCGCGTCGGGGTCGAGGCCGAGGGAGGAGCCGGCGAGCGCTCCCGAGCCGTACGGGGACACCGCCGCACGCGCGTCGAAGTCCCGCAGCCGCTGCACGTCGCGCAGCAGCGGGTGGGCGTGCGCGAGCAGGTGGTGCGCAAGCAGTACCGGCTGTGCTGCCTGCAGGTGGGTCTTGCCCGGCATCACCGCGGCGGGATGCGCGGCGGCCTGGTCGGCGAGGGCGTCGACGACGGCGAGGACACCGTCGGCGATACGTCGCGCCGCGTCGCGCAGCCACATCCGGAACAGGGTGGCGACCTGATCGTTGCGGGAGCGGCCGGCTCGCAGCCGGCCGCCGACGTCGGGACCGACCCGCTCGATGAGCCCACGTTCGAGGGCGCCGTGGACGTCCTCGTCGGACTCGGCCGGGGCGAACGCGCCGGAGGCGACGTCGGCGCCGAGCCGGTCGAGACCGTCGAGCATGGTGGCGAGGTCGGCCTCGCTGAGTAGGCCGGCCTTGTGCAGCACGCGCGCGTGCGCCTTGGAGGCCCGGACGTCGTAGGGGGCGAGCGCCCAGTCGAAGTGGGTGGACTTGCTCAGTGCCGCCATGGCGGCGGCCGGTCCGGATGCGAACCGGCCGCCCCACAGGGCGCCCTCGTTGGTGCCGTGACTCTGGATGCCTTCGGCATCGTGACTCTGGATGCCTTCGGCATCGTGACTCTGGATGCCTTCGGCAGCGTGATTCCGGATGCCTTCGGCGTCGTGGGCGGTCATGACTACAGGCCCAGGTCCCGCTTGGCGGCGACCTTGGAGGACAGGCCGTGGATCTGGACGAAGCCCTTGGCATTGGACTGGTCGAAGCTGTCGCCCTCGTCGTAGGTAGCGAGGTTGAAGTCGTACAGCGATTCGGCGCTGCGGCGGCCGTTGACGGCGATGTGGCCGCCGTGCAGGACGAGCCGGATGTCGCCGGAGACGTGCTCCTGGGTGTTCTGGACGAACGCGTCGAGCGCGTACTTCAGCGGCGAGTACCAGAGACCGTCGTAGACCAGCTCGCTCCAGCGCTCCTCCACGCGGCGCTTGTACCGGCCGAGCTCGCGTTCGAGGGTGACGTGCTCGAGCTCCTGGTGGGCGTGGATGAGGGTGAGAGCGCCGGGGGCCTCGTAGATCTCGCGGCTCTTGATGCCGACGAGGCGGTCCTCGACCATGTCGAGGCGGCCGACGCCTTGGGCGCCGGCGCGGCGGTTCAGTTCCTGGATGGCCTCGAGCACGGTGACCGGCCGGCCGTCGATCGCGGTAGGCACGCCCTTTTCGAAGGTGATGATCAGCTCGTCGGGGGCCTGCCAGTTGAGGCTGGGGTCCTCGGTGTAGTCGTAGACGTCCTTGGTGGGGGCGTTCCACAGGTCCTCGAGGAAGCCGGTCTCGACGGCACGGCCCCACACGTTCTGGTCGATCGAGAACGGGGACTTCTTGGTGACGTTGATCGGCAGGTTGTGCTCGCCGGCGAAGGCGATGGCCTTCTCGCGGGTCCAGGCGTAGTCGCGGACGGGGGCGATGACCTCGAGGTCGGGGGCGAGGGCGCCGAAGCCGACCTCGAAGCGGACCTGGTCGTTGCCCTTGCCGGTGCAACCGTGCGAGACGACCGTGCCGCCGTGATCGCGGGCAGCCTTGACGATGTGCTTGACGATCAGGGGGCGGCTGATCGCGGAGACCAGCGGGTAGCGGTCCATGTAGAGGGCGTTGGCCTGGACGGTCGGCAGGCAGTACTCCTCCGCGAACTCGTCCTTGGCGTCGACGACGACGGATTCGACCGCGCCGCAGTCGAGGGCGCGCTGGCGCACGACCTCCATGTCCTCGCCGCCTTGGCCGAGATCGATGGCGACGGCGACGACCTCCTTGCCGGTCTCCTTGCCGATCCAGCTGATGGCGACGGAGGTGTCCAGCCCGCCCGAGTAGGCGAGTACGACGCGATCGGCCATTGTGTTTGTGCTCCTTCTTGATTGAACTTGCGTCTATCGGTGCTCGGTGCGCGATCGGATCAGGCCAGGGATTCGATCTTCGCGGCGAGGTCGGCTCCGGTGAGGGGCTCGCGCGCGATCACCGCGATGGTGTCGTCGCCGGCGATGGTGCCGACCACTTCGGGTAATGATGCCCGATCGAGTGCGCTGGCCAGATAGTGCGCTGCTCCGGGTGGGGTGCGGAGCACGGCGATGTTGCCGCTCGAGTCGGTGGAGACCAGCAGTTCGCCGAGCAGGCGGGAGAGCCGGTCGGTGCCTCCGGACACGCCGCGGACGGGGCTCCCGTCCTCGGGGACGACGTACACGCCGGGCCCGCCGTCGGCCCCGCGGAGCTTGACCGCTCCGAGCTCCTCGAGGTCGCGGGAGAGGGTGGCGTTGGACACCTCGATGCCTTCGGCGGCCAGCAGCGCGGCGAGTTCCGGCTGGCTGCGGATCGCGTGGGTGGCGACGAGCGCGGTGATCCGGGCCTGCCGGGCCGCGCGGGTCGGGGCCGCGGCGGCGCCGGCCGGTCCGGCGCCGCTCGACGGTTCGGCCACGCTGCTCACGATTACCGTTCGCGCTGCTCGAGCAGCCACACGAGCAGCGCCTTCTGTGCGTGGAGGCGGTTCTCGGCCTCGTCCCACACCACCGACTGCGGTCCGTCCAGGACCTCGTCGGTGACCTCGTCGCCGCGGTGGGCGGGCAGGCAGTGCAGCACGACGGCGTTCGGGTCGGCGAGCGCGAGCAGCTCGGCGTTGACCTGGTACGGGCGGAAGGGACCGACGCGGTCGAGTCCGTCGTTCTCCTGGCCCATGGAGGTCCAGGTGTCGGTGACGAGGGCGTCGGCGCCGGCGACGGCGGCGCGCGGGTCCTCGGTGAGGGTGATCCGCGCGCCGGTTTCGGCGGCGCGGGCGCGGGCCGCGTCCACGACGGCGGGGTTCGGGACGAAACCGGCGGGGGCGGCGATCGTGACGTCGATGCCGGCGGTGACACCGCCGAGCAGCAGCGAGTGCGCCATGTTGTTGGCACCGTCGCCGAGGTAGGTCAGCTTCAGCCCGTGCAGCTCACCCTTGTGCTCGCGGAGGGTGAGCAGGTCCGCGAGGACCTGGCAGGGGTGGTACTCGTCGGAGAGGGCGTTGACGAGGGGCACGGTGGCGCCTTCGGC
This sequence comes from Rhodococcus sp. YH1, assembly GCF_009939605.1. Classification (NCBI taxonomy): domain Bacteria; kingdom Bacillati; phylum Actinomycetota; class Actinomycetes; order Mycobacteriales; family Nocardiaceae; genus Rhodococcus; species Rhodococcus sp. YH1. Next base: position 9,545 of record NZ_WVTE01000285.1, read on the forward strand.
CATCGCCTGGAGCCGGTCCTGGCCGAAGGTGCGCCAGACGACGGCGTCGACGTAGCGGGACAGGACGCGGCCGGTGTCCTGCAGGGTTTCCTCGCGTCCGAGCTGGGTGGTGCGGCCGTCGACGACGACGGCGTGGCCGCCGAGCTGGGCGATACCCATCTCGAAGGAGAAGCGGGTGCGGGTCGAGTTCTTCTCGAAGATGACTCCGACGCCGCGCGGGCCCTCGAGGGGACGGGCCGAGAACGGGGCCTTCTTCAGGGCCGCGGCGAGGTCGAGGACCTCGCTCTGCTGCGCGGGCGTGAGGTCGTCGTCCTTGAGGAAGTGCTTCACCATGGGTCTAGTTTCCTTCCTGCTGGGCGGCGTCGAGCACGCAGGGCAGCGTCGCGACGAACCCGTCGGCCTGTTCCTGGGTGAGGATCAGCGGCGGCGCGAGGCGGATGACGTCGGGGGCGGCGGCGTTGACGAGATAGCCGGCGTCCCGGGCGGCCGCTTCGACGGCGGGTGCCTTGGTGTCGGTGAGGACGATGCCGAGCAGCAGGCCGGCGCCTCGGACGTGGTCGACGAGGGGGTGCCCGAGCGCTTCGATGCCGGTGGCGATGGATTTGCCGACGGCGTCGACGTGGGCGAGCAGGTGCTGTTCGTCGATGGTGCGCAGGACGGCGAGCGCGGCGGCGGCGCACACCGGGTTGCCGCCGAAGGTGGTGCCGTGCTTGCCGGGCTGGAAGAAGTCGGCGGCCGGTCCGGTGGCGACGACGGCGCCGATGGGCAGGCCACCGCCGAGCCCCTTGGCGAGGGTCATCACGTCGGGCACGATGCCGACGGCCTGGTGGGCGAAGAACGTGCCGGTGCGGGCGATGCCGGTCTGCACCTCGTCGAGGACGAGCAGCGCCCCGCGTTCGGCGGTGATGCGGCGGGCGTGGGCCAGGTAGCCCTCGGGGGGCACGACGACGCCGGACTCCCCCATGATCGGTTCGAGGAACACGGCGGCGGTGTTCTCGTCGACGGCGGCGTCGAGGGCGTCCGCGTCGCCGTAGGGGACGAATTCGACGCCGGGGGGCATGGGTTCGAACGGGGCGCGCTTGTCGGGCTGGCCCGTGAGTGCCAGGGCGCCCATGGTGCGGCCGTGGAAGGCCTTCTCGGCGGCGATGATCTTGGGGCGTCCGGTGAGCCGGGCGAGCTTGAACGCAGCCTCGTTGGCTTCGGTGCCGGAGTTGCAGAAGAACGCCCGGCCGGGGTGCCCGAAGTGCGCGAGGAGACGCTCGGCGAGTTCGACGACGGGTCCGCTGGCGTAGAGGTTGGACACGTGGCCGAGCGTGTCGAGTTGCGCGGTGACGGCCTCGCGGATGGCGGGATGGCGGTGACCGAGGGCGTTGACGGCGATGCCGCCGAGCAGGTCGAGGTACTGCTTGCCGTCGGCGTCGGTGACGACGGCACCGTCGCCGGCGACGAGGGCGACCTTGGGGACGCCGTAGTTGTTCATCAGCGACCCGGCCCAGCGCTGCTGGAGTTCGGAGGTGCCGGTCATGAGGTGCCTTCCTGGATGGGTGCGGTCGTCCGGGGGTGGGTGGGAGTGACCATCGTGCCGATGCCTTCCTCGGTGAGGAGTTCGAGCAGCACCGAGTGCGGCTGGCGTCCGTCGATGACGTGGGCGGTGGGCACGCCGCCGCGGACGGCCCGCAGGCAGGCCTCCATCTTCGGGACCATGCCGGCGTCGAGGGACGGCAGCAGATCGGCCAGGGCGTCGGCGTCGATGCTGGTGGCGAGGGAACTGCGGTCGGGCCAATCGGTGTAGAGGCCCTCGACGTCGGTGAGGACCACGAGCTTCTCCGCGCCGAGGGCCTCGGCGAGGGCGGCGGCGGCGGTGTCGGCGTTGATGTTGTGGACCACGCCGTCGGCATCGGGGGCAATGGTGGAGACGACGGGGATGCGGCCGGCCGCGATGAGGTCGTGGACGGCGGCGGGGTCCACGGTAGTGACGTCGCCGACGAGACCGATGTCGGTGTCCTCGCCGTCGACGACGACCGTGCGGCGGGTGGCTGTGAAGAGGTGGGCGTCCTCGCCGGAGATGCCGACGGCGTACGGGCCGTGGGCGTTGATCAGGCCGACGAGTTCGCGGCCGACCTGGCCGAACAGCACCATGCGGACGACGTCCATCACCTCGGGGGTGGTGACGCGGAAACCACCGCGGAACTCCCCTGCCATGCCCAGTCGCTTCAGCATGGCGTTGATCTGCGGTCCGCCGCCGTGGACGACGACGGGATGGACGCCGACGGTGCGCAGGAACGCCATGTCGGCGGCGAAGGCGCGCTTGAGGTCGTCGTCGATCATGGCGTTGCCGCCGTACTTGACCACGACGATCTTGCCGCGGAACTTCTGCAGCCACGGCAGGGCCTCGGCGAGGACGTACGCCTTCTGGTGGGCGGTGAGCTGCGCGATGGGATCGGTGGCCATATCGGTTCCGGTCATGACGAGTAGGCCGAGTTCTCTTCGACGTAGCCGTGGGAGAGGTCGGTGGTGCGGATGGTCACCTCGGCGTCGCCGACGCCGAGGTCGATGTCGAGGGCGATGTCGGGGCCGGAGAGGTCGACCTCGCGGGCGCCGGGGGCGCCGACACCGTCGATGCACACCGGGGAGCCGTTGAACGTGACGGAGATGCGGTTCGGGTCGAGGTCGATCGGGGCGATGCCGATCGCGGCGAGGACGCGACCCCAGTTGGGGTCGGAACCGAACAGGGCGGTCTTGACGAGGTTGTCGCGCGCGACGGTGCGCGCGCCGACGAGGGCGTCCTGTTCGCTTGCGGCGCCGCGGACGGTGACGGTGACCCGCTTGGTGACGCCCTCGGCGTCGGCCATCATCTGCCCGGCGAGGTCGTCGCACACCGCGAGGACGGCGGCGTCGAGCTGTTCCTGGGTGGGGGCGATGCCGCTGGCACCGGACGCGAGCAGCAGCACGGTGTCGTTGGTGGAGGTGGACCCGTCGACGTCGAGGCGGTCGAATGTCAGCCGGGTGGCGGCGCGCAGGGCGCGGTCGAGCTGCTCGGCGGTGGCGACGGCGTCGGTGGTGACGACGCACAGCATGGTGGCCAGAGCGGGGGCGAGCATGCCGGCGCCCTTGGCCATGCCGCCGACGTTCCACTTGTCGGCGTGGTGCAGGGCCGCCTGCTTGGGCACCGTGTCGGTGGTCATGATGGCGTAGGCGGCGTCGGTGCCGCCGGAGATGCCGCCGGCGAGTTCGTGGACGATCTCCTCCACCCCGGCGAGGACCTTGCCCATGGGCAGCCGGTCGCCGATGAGCCCGGTAGAGCACACGGCGATCTCGCCCGCACCGGTCTCGGTGCCCCAGTTGCTGAGGGTTTCGGCGACCTTCTCCGCGGTGGCGTGGGTGTCCTGGAACCCGCCGGGGCCGGTGCAGGCGTTGGCGCCGCCGCTGTTCAGGATCACCGCGCGCAGGGCGCCGGAGGTGAGGACCTGCTGCGACCACAGCACGGGTGCGGCCTTGATCTTGTTGGTGGTGAACACGCCGGCGGCGGTCAGCTCCGGACCCTCGTTGAAGACCAGCGCGAGGTCCGGGTTGCCGGAGGCCTTGATGCCGGCGGGGATGCCCGCGGCGCGGAACCCGGCGGGCGACGTGACGCCCTGGGTGCGGATCAGGCGTCCGCCGGCGATGTCGACGGCGTCGGCGTAGACGTGCTCGTCGGTGGAGTGTCTGTCGATGCTCACGGGGCGACTCCCACGGTGGACAGGCCGGCGGTCTCGGGCAGGCCGAGTGCCAGGTTCATGGACTGCACCGCCGCGCCGGCGGTGCCTTTGGTCAGGTTGTCGAGCGCGGCGATGGCGACGAGGACGCCGGCGTCGGGGTCGACGGTGACGGCGAGCTGCACGGCGTTGGAGCCGAGCACCGCACCGGTGGTGGGCAGCACCCCTTCGGGCAGCACCTGGACGAACGGCTCGTCGGCGTAGGCCTTCTCGTACACGGCCCGGGCCTCGTCGGCGGTGGCCGTGGTGGGGGCTGTGCAGGTCGCGAGGATGCCGCGGGGCATCGGCGCCAGCACGGGGGTGAAGGAGACGGTCACGGCGGCGTCGGTCAGGGCGGCGAGGTTCTGCTTGATCTCCGGCGTGTGCCGGTGCGCTCCGCCGACGCCGTAGGCCCGCACCGAGCCCATCACCTCGGAGCCGAGGAGGTCGACCCTGGGGGACTTGCCGGCGCCGGAGGTGCCGGACACGGCGACGACCTGGACCCTCGGCTCGACGATGCCGGCCGCGACGGCGGGGGCCAGGGCGAGGGTGGCCGACGTGGGATAGCACCCGGGGACCGCGATGCGGGTGGCGCCGATCAGGTGCTCACGCTTGCCGGGCAGCTCGGGCATGCCGTAGGGCCAGGTTCCTGCGTGGTCGCCGCCGTACCAGCGTTCCCAGTCGGCCGACTCGGACAGACGGAAGTCGGCGCCGCAGTCGATGACGACGGTGGTGTCGGGCAGTTGCTCGGCGATGACGGCGGAGTGGCCGTGGGGCAGGCCGAGGAACACGACGTCGTGGCCGGCCAGGGTGTCGAGATCGGTGGCGCCGAGGATGCGGTCGGCCAGCGGAAGCAGGTGGGGATGGAACTCGCGGAGCGTCGCGCCGGCGTTGCCGCCGGCGGTGAGCGCGCCGACGACGAGCCGGCCGTCCTGATAGGCGGGATGACCGAGAAGCAGGCGCAGGATTTCGCCGCCCGCGTACCCGCTGGCCCCCGCGACGGCGACCCGAATCGGTGACTGTGCGGTCGCCGTGAATTCCGGTGAGTTACCCATACGATTGATTATGCATCATCATGCAACTTCATTCATACGGGTGGGTCGGACCGGACCGGCTCACCCCTCGGCCAGCGAACGGCGGATCTCGGTCAGCTTGTCGGCGGCGGCCCGTCGGCGCTCGTCGAACTGTTCCTCGAGCGTGCGCCCCGCCGCGCTCTCGCGGGCGAGTTCCTCCGCACCGATCGCCGTGCCTGCGCGGCGTTCGATCTTCTCACGCACCGAGTCGAACGTGGGCACTCCGGCCGAGGTGTAACCGGCGGCCGCCCCCTCGGCGGGTGTCACGTCCGGCCCGACCGGGGACGGCGGGACATCCGGCACCGACGGCGAGCCCGGTTCCGCCGGTGTCACGTCCGGGACCGACGGAGAACCGGGCTCGGCCGGGGGGACGTCGGGCACGGGCGTGTCCGGAGCGTCGGGGTCGGGGGACGACGGATCCGTGGTCATGCTCCCAGGCTACGTCCGCAGGCCCGGGTCAGTGCCGCAGTTCGGCACCGACGGCGGCGGACGCCGACGCGACGGCGGCGGCGCGGGCGGCGCTGGCCTCGTCCTCCGTGAGCGTGCGGTCTGCCGCCCGGAACCGCAGCGCGAAGGCGAGCGACTTGCGGCCCTCCCCGACCTGCGCCCCCTCGAACACGTCGAACAGGCGAATGTCCTCGAGCAGCTCGCCGCCACCCGCGCGCAGCGCTTCCTCGACGTCGGCGGCCGGGACCTCCTTGGCCACGACGACGGCGACGTCCTGCAGGACGGCGGGGAACGGGGAGACCTTGGGCGCCGGCAGCGACTCCATGATCGGCAGCGCGTCGAGGTCCAGTTCGAACGCGCACGTGCGGGCGGGCAGGCCGCCGCGCTCGAGCACCGCCGGGTGCAGCTCGCCGGCATGGCCGACGACGACACCGTCGACGAGCAGCTCGGCGCAGCGGCCCGGATGCCAGGGCAGGTACTGCGCCGCGCGGCGCTGCAGCCGCACACCGGCGGCGGCCGCGACGGTCTCCGCCGCGGCGAACGCGTCGGTCGCGTCCGCGGGCCGGCCCGGGCCCCACGGCCCGGCGGGCTCCCGCAGGCCGCACAGCACCGCCCCGACATGGACGGGCTGCGCGGGCAGCGATCCTTCGAGCAGCGCGATCTGCTCGTCGGTGGGACGCCGGTCCACCGGCAGCGGCGGCACGGGCCGGGTGCCGGGTCCGGGCAGGACGACCTGCGCGATCGCATAGAGCGACAGGTCGCGCTGGCCACGGGAGACGTTGCGGGCGAGCACCTCGAGCAGGCCGGGCAGCAGCGTCGTCGCCAGCTCGGGGCGGTCGGCCTCGAGCGGGTTGAGAACCTTGGTGGTGGTGCGGCGCGGATCGTCGGAGTCGAGACCCCACGTGTCGAACACGTGCGCCGGCAGGAAGACGGGGGCGAGGACCTCGACGTGGCCGTCGGCGGCCAGGGCGCGGCCCACGGCGCGGCGGCGCTTCTGGCTCGGGGTCAGTCCGCGTCCGGCGGGGGCGGCGGGGAGCACGGACGGGATCTGCTCGAGTCCCTCGAGCCGCAGCACCTCCTCCACCAGGTCGGCCGGCTGGCGCAGGTCGGGTCGCCACGTGGGCGGCGTGACCACCAGCTGGCCGTGCCCGTCCGGGCCGACGCCGACCTCGACGCCACATCCGATCTGGGTGAGCCGGCGGGCGGCGGTGCCGGTCGGGTAGGCGACCCCGGCCATGCGGTCGGGCAGGTCGATATCCATGCGGATCGAGACCGGCTCGACGGGGACCGAGATGTCGGTCAGGACCGGCTCGACGCGGCCACCGGCGATCTCCACGAGCAGCGACGCGGCCCGGTCCAGCGCCGGCAGCGCCACTTCGGGGTCGACGTTGCGCTCGAACCGCTTGCCCGCCTCGCTGACCAGCTTGTGGCGCCGCGCGCTCCGGAACACGGCCAGCGGATCCCAGGTGGCGGCCTCGAGGAGGACGTCGGTGGTGGTGCCGCTCACCTCGGTGGCGACGCCGCCCATGATCCCGGCCAGGGAGATCACGCCGGAGTCGTCGGTGATGACGACGTCCTCGGGGTCGAGGTCGCGTTCGATGCCGTCGAGGGTGGTCAGCTTCTCCCCCGCCTTCGCGCGCCGCACGACGAGCTCACCCTGGAGGGTGGCGGCGTCGAAGGCGTGCAGCGGCTGGCCGAGTTCGAGCAGCACGTAGTTGGTCACGTCGACGGCCGGGGAGATCGGGCGGATGCCGGACAGCAGCAGCCGCCGCTGCAGCCACCACGGGGACACGGCCTTGGGGTCGATGCCGGTGACCTTGCGGGCGGCGAAGCGGGTGGCGTCGGTCTCCGGCTCGAGCCGGATCGGGTAGGCCTGGCCGCCGTCGGCCGGATTGGGCACGACGTGCGCGGGGTCGGCGAACTCGAGGTCGAAGCCGCACGCGAGTTCGCGGGTCAGGCCCCGCAGCGAGAAGCAGTAGCCGCGATCGGGGGTGATGTTCAGCTCGATGACGGTGTCGCCGAGGCCGAGCAGGTCGTTGGCGTCGGTACCCGGTTCGGCGGTGCCATCCTCGAGGACGAGGATGCCGGAGTGGTCCTTGCCGATGCCGAGCTCGGCGACGGAGCAGATCATCCCGTCGGAGACCCTGCCGTAGGTCTTGCGGGAGGCGATGGCGAAGCCGCCGGGCAGCACCGCGCCGGGCAGCGCGACGACCACGAGGTCGCCCTCGGTGAAGTTGCGGGCGCCGCACACGATGCCGCGCGGGGCGTCTTCGCCCACCTCGACCTGGCAGAAGCGGATGGGCTTTTTGAACTCGGTGAGCTCGGTGATCTCGAGGACGCGGCCGACGACGAGGGGGCCGTCGAGGCGCGCGAGGGTGTCGACCTCCTCCACCTCGAGTCCGACCCGGACGAATCCCGCATCGAGTTCCTCCGCGGTGACGTTCCACTCGGGGGTGGCCCGCTGCAGGATCTCGGTCAGCCAGGACTGCGCTACTCGCACTTGTGCTCAGCTCTTTCGGTCGGTTCGGTGGTCGGGTCTCGGGTCGGGCGGCGTCAGCCCTGCACGCCGAAGGGCATGGTGAATCGGACGTCGCCCTCGACGATGTCGCGCATGTCGGAGATGCCGTTGCGGAACTGCAGGGTGCGCTCAAGGCCCATCCCGAACGCGAAGCCGGTGTACTCGTCGGGGTCGATGCCGCTCGCGCGCAGCACGTTGGGGTTGACCATGCCGCAGCCGCCCCATTCGACCCAGCCGGCACCGCCCTTCTTGTTCGGGAACCACACGTCCACCTCGGCGGACGGCTCGGTGAACGGGAAGTAGTTCGGGCGCATCCGGGTTCGGGTCTCGGGTCCGAACAGGGCACGGGCGAACGCGTCCAGGGTGCCGCGCAGGTGGGCCATGGTCAGACCCTTGTCCACGGCCAGGCCCTCGATCTGCGAGAACACCGGGGTGTGGGTGGCGTCGAGCTCGTCGGTGCGGAAGGTGCGGCCGGGGCACACCACGTAGATCGGGATGTCGCGGTGCAGCATGGTGCGCACCTGCACCGGCGAGGTGTGGGTGCGCAGCACCTGCCGTGAGCCCTCCGGCGCGATGTGGAAGGTGTCCTGCATCGTGCGGGCGGGGTGGTCCGGCAGGAAGTTCAGCGCGTCGAAGTTGAAGTGCTCGGTTTCGACCTCGGGGCCCTCGGCCACCTCCCAGCCCATGCCGACGAACACGTCGGCGATCTGGTCGGAGATGATCGTGATCGGGTGCCGCGCGCCGGCGGGCCGGCGGTTGGCGGGCAGGGTGACGTCGATGGCCTCGGCGACGAGGACCGCGGCGTCGCGCTCGGCGAGGAGCTCGGTGCGGCGTTCGTCGAAGGCTGCGGTGACCGCGCCGCGGGCCGCGTTGACCCGCTTGCCGGCGTCGGCGCGCTGGTTGCCGGGCAGGCCGCCCAGGGCGCGCTTGGCGAGGGAGACGGGGGCCTTGTCGCCGAGGTGGTCGATCTTGGCCTGCGCGAGCGCGTCGAGGTCGGGGGCGGCGGCGAACGCGGCCAGCGCGGCCTGCGTGGACGCGGCGAGCGACTCCTCGCTCAGGGCGCTCGGATCGACTGCCGGCGGGGTGCCGCCCTCATTCTTGGCCACGACCGGTGCAACTCCTTCTTCGGGCGAACGGTGGGTGTGGTGCCACGTTCGGCGTCGAACGGATCGCGCCAGCGCAGCACCCAAATCCTAGGCGATGGCCGGGCCGCGCTAGGGCACGGCCCTGTCGGCGCGATGCTGCACGCGGGCGCTTGCGTACAGGCAGATCGACGCGGCGGTGGCAAGGTTCAACGATTCGGCGCGGCCGCGGATGGGGATGCGCACCCGGTGGTCGGCCCGCGCCGCGACCGCCGGGTCGAGGCCGTGGGCCTCGTTGCCGAACAGCCACGCCGTGGGGGCGGCGAGCAGCTCGTCGGCCTCGTCGAGATCGACCTCGCCGTCGGCGGCGGTGGCGAGCACCTGGAGTCCGGCGGCGGCGAGCGCGTCGAGGACGGTGCCGGTGTCGCGTTCACGGGCGAGCGGGAGGTGGAACACGCTGCCCGCGGAGGCGCGGACGCACTTGCCGTTGTGCGGGTCGACGCTGTCGCCGGCGAGGACCACCGCGTCGGCGCCGACCGCGTCGGCCACGCGGATGACGGTGCCGGCGTTGCCGGGCTCGGCGATCTCGACGGGCACGGCGAGCAGCCGCGGCGGCGGGGTCAGGGCCCGGGCGAGCGGCACGTCGAGCAGATCGCACACGGCGACGATGCCGGGCGGGGTGACGGTGTCCGACAGCCGGGCGGCCGCGCGCTCGGTGACGGTGGAGACCCGCACGTGTCGGCGCCGGGCGGCGCCGAGCAGATCGGGGTAGCGGGCGGCGGCGGCCTCGGTGACGAACACCTCGTGCACGACGGCGGTCGTGAGGGCCTCGCCGACGGAGTTCTCGCCCTCGGCGAGGAAACGGCCGGCCTTGCGGCGGTCGGAGGTGCGCAGGAGTTTGACAGCAGAAACGACCCGTGGGGTGCGCTCGGTGAGCGGGTCCACGGGTCGTTCCTGTGCTGGTCGGTCGTTCAGCGTCGTCTCGGCGTTCGCGCTGCGCTCAGGCGGCGTCGGCCGGCGCGTTGACGTCGGCGGGCAGCGCGGCCTTGGCCACGGCGACCAGGCCGGCGAACGCCTCGGCGTCGGAGACGGCGAGCTCGGCGAGGATCTTGCGGTCCACCTCGACACCCGCGGCCTTCAGGCCCTGGATGAAGCGGTTGTAGGTGATGTCGTTGGCGCGGGCAGCGGCGTTGATGCGGCTGATCCACAGCTTGCGGAAGTCACCCTTGCGCGCGCGACGGTCGCGGTAGGCGTAGGTCAGCGAGTGGAGCTGCTGTTCCTTGGCCTTGCGGTACAGACGCGAGCGCTGCCCGCGGTAGCCCTTGGAAGCCTCGAGGATCGAACGGCGCTTCTTCTGGGCGTTGACGGCCCTCTTCACGCGTGCCACTGATATGTCCTGTCAATCTCGGGGGGCAGTCGATCGCCCCCGGGGGTCGGTCGGGGAAAGAAGCTCAGATGCCGAGCATGCGCTTGACGCGCGGGGCGTCGACGTCGGAGACGGCGGCCTTGCCGTCGAGGCGACGCGTCACCCGGGAGGACTTGTGCTCGAGCAGGTGGCGGCGGCCGGCCTTCTGGCGCAGGATCTTTCCGCTGCCGGACACCTTGAATCGCTTCGCGGTGCCGCTGTGGGTCTTCGACTTGGGCATGGAGTCCTCAGTTCGTCGGGGATTTACTCGTGTTCGTCCGGCTTGCGCGCAGCGGCCGGCCGGGCGGTGAGCCCGGTCGACCGGCGGAGCTACGCGGTGCCGTCGCCTGCCGCGGGCTTGTCCGCGGCAGGAGCCGGCCTGGCGACGGAGGCCTGGGCGGTCTCCTGCGCCTTGGCGCGGGTCTTGGCGCCCTTGTGCGGGGCCAGGACCATGGTCATGTTCCGACCGTCCTGCTTGGGGGCGGTCTCGATGAAGCCGAGATCGGCGACGTCGGCGCCGAGGCGCTGCAGCAGCCGGAACCCGAGCTCGGGGCGGGACTGCTCGCGGCCGCGGAACATGATCGTCACCTTGACCTTCGACCCCGCCTCGAGGAAGCGCACCACGTTGCGCTTCTTCGTCTCGTAGTCGTGGTCGTCGATCTTCGGCCGGAGCTTCTGCTCCTTGATCACGGTCAGCTGCTGGTTCTTGCGCGACTCGCGCGCCTTCTGGGCAGCCTCGTACTTGAACTTGCCGTAGTCCATGATCTTGCAGACCGGCGGACGGGCGTCAGGGGCCACCTCGACCAGATCGAGATCGGCTTCGAATGCCAGGCGGAGTGCATCTTCAACACGCACGATTCCGACCTGTTCCCCACCCGGTCCGACGAGTCGGACCTCGGGAACTCGGATGCGTTCGTTGATGCGGGTCTCAGCGCTGATGGGGCCTCCTAGGTAGAGCGGTGCGGTCCGGGTGACCGCGCCGCAGCACATGGGGCCGACTTCCGACGAAAAACCCCGCCGACGGTGCTTGCGCACCGGGCGGGGTCCGAATACCGACCGGCCCGACGGACCCCACGACGCGAAGGCCGTGCGCTCTCGCCCCCCGATCACTCGGGGTGCACGCTCCCCGGATACCCCGGTGGGCGGCGGACCGGACCACTGAGCGAAGGTCATGACCAGGTCATGTGCCGCGCAGAGGTGGGAGTCGGACTCCACTTTGCTGCCCACGCGCAGAGCACGCGGACGGTCGTGACTCACAGCCTAGCAAACTTCGGGCCGTCGATCGAATCGCCGGCCGCGGCCCGACCCGCCCCAGCGGCAGCGAGGCGCGGGTGGGATCGTGGACCCATGACCGACACCCCCGATCCGACCGTGGCCGGTGACGTCCGGCACCTGGGCGAGATCCCGGCCGTCGAGGTGATCAGCCGCGCCGCCGTGATGCTCATGAGTTCCGCCGCCGAGAAGCTCGGCCTGGCCGACGAGGATCCCGAGGCCGGCACCCACCGCGACCTGGACGAGGCGCGCCGGGTGATCACCGCCCTCGCCGGGCTGGTCACCGCGTCCGTGGAGTACCTCGGCCCGCACGCCGGGCCGCTGCGCGAGGGGCTGCAGGCGCTGCAGCGGGCCTTCCGGGAGGCGTCGGCCTACCCGGACGAGCCGGGCAAGGGCCCGGGCGAGAAGTACACCGGCCCGGTCTTCTGACCCGGCCTCGGCCACCCCGGTCTCAGCGCAGCGGCACGCCCGGCTCCTCCCAGGCCCGCAGGCGCCGCAGCAGCGAGTCCTTCTTGCGTTGGTGGTCGGCCATCCGGCCCAGCACGTCGTCGAGGAAGCGCACCGCGTGGTCGACGTACGGGCCCTTGTTGAGCATCACGCACTCGGCCCGGCCCGACGCCGCGGCGTCGGTGATCTCCGCGCGCGACGGCCGGCCGGTCCGGGCGAGGGTGTCGAGGACCTGCGTCGCCCAGATCACCGGGACGTGCGCCGCCTCGCACACCCACAGGATCTCCTCCTGCACCTCGGCCAGCCGGCCGTAACCGGCCTCGACGGCGAGGTCGCCGCGCGCGATCATCACGCCGACCCGTGGCGAGTGCAGGGCCGCGAACAGGATGGACGGCAGGTTCTCGAACCCCGCCACCGTCTCCACCTTGAGGATCACCCCGAGCCGCGCGCCGCCGAGTTCGGCGAGCCGGTCCTGCAGGCGCGCGACGTCGGCGGCACTGCGCACGAAGGACAGGCTGACCGCGTCCGCGTGCGCGACCACGAACGGCAACCGGTCCAGGTCCTCGTCGGTGAGCGCCGGCAGCCGCAGCTCGGTGTCGGGCAGGTTGATGCCCTTGGCCGTCCCCAGCCGGGAGCCGCGCAGATCCGCGTCGGTGATGCGGATCCGCAGCCGCCCCGGAGCGGCCTCCTCGACGATCCCCCCGATCCGGCCGTCGTCGAAGAAGATCCGGTGCCCGATCCGGGTGTCCTCGAACACCCGGGGCAGGGTGCAGCCGATGCGGGGCGGGTGGGCGTCGGGGTCGGCGGGCGTGAGGTCCGGATCCAGGATCAGCTCGTCGCCGACGTGCAGGGTGAGCCGCCGTTCGCGCGGCGGGAGGGCCGCGACGGCGGTGGCGTCGCCGTGCGCGGTCAGCCGGGTGCCGGGCACGAGGTAGGCGGTGTCGGTCAGCTCGGTGCGCACGTCACCGGCGGCGGTGCCGGTGACGACCAGCATGCGCTTGGAGCCGCGGGTGTCGCGGAAGGCGATGCGGTCGCCGGGTCGGCGCCGGGCCAGCCACAACTCGTCGGTGACGGGGACGACGACCTCGCCCGCGGCGGCCGCAGAGCCCGGGCGGGTGAGCCGCACCTGGACGGGTGCGACGGTGCGGCCGAGCGCGTCCCGTTCGGGTTTGGCGTGCACGACCGCGGGACCGGGCGCGACGGGGCCCGTGCGCAGCTTCGGGCCGGCGAGGTCCATGGTGACGGCGACGTGCCGGCCGTGGGCCCGTTCGGCGCGGCGCACGTGGTCGATCATGGCGGCCCACGCGTCCGGGCCGTCGTGCGCGCAGTTGATCCGGACGAGTTCGGCGCCGGCGCCGACGATCCGGTCGACGAGTTCGGCGTCGGTGGCCGCCTCGCTCGGCAGCGTCACCATGATGCGGGTCCGGCGGCCGCCGTGGACGGGACCGAGCAGTGCGGTGGCGTGGCGTTCGAGCAGGCGCTCGCCGGTGACGAAATCGACCGGACAGGGCCGGGCATCGATCTCGGGCAGGTCGGCGAGGCTGCCCACGGCCCGGCGCACCGCGTCGACGGAGGCCAGCACGTGGGCCTCGGCGCGCCCCAGGGACGAGAGCCCCCACGCGGCGAGGTCGGACTGCAGGTCGCGGATGTCCCGGCGCCGCAGGGCGACGTAGTGCGCCAGGTTCTCCGCGCCGGGCCGGTGAGCGGGGTGGGCCTGGGCCCAGCGCTCGTCGGCGTCCGCGGCGGCGACGAGCCCGTCCCGCAGCTCGTCGAGCGCGGCGGCGAGGGCCGCGAGGTCGCCGTGCGCACCGGTCATGCGCCCACCGTAGGGGCGCGGAGTTTCGCGAGGTTTGCGCCCGGTTGAACAATGTCGTTCCGGCAACGACCGTGTCGGTGACCCGCACCGTCGCCTGCATCCCCGAGGATGGGTGTCGTGGGCGCACACGTGATCCTCGTTCCCGGATTCTGGCTCGGCGCATGGGCATGGGAGGCCGTCGCCGAGGACCTGCGGGCGCGGGGGCACAGGGTCGACGCCCTGACTCTGCCCGGGCTCGGGTCCGTCCGGACCGACCGCTCCGGCATCACCCTCGACGACCACGTCGGTGCCGTCGTGGAGGCGGTGGCGGGCGGTGCGATCGTCGTCGCGCACAGCGGCGCCGGCCCGGTCGCGTACGCGGCGTCGGACCGGGTCCCGACGGACGTGGCCCGCCTGGTGTACGTCGACTCCGGTCCGCTGCCGGATGCCGCTGCACTGCGACCGGATCTCGATGCCGCCGTGGCGGAGATCCCGCTACCGCCGTGGGCGGAGCTCGAAGCCGACGGCAACAGCCTGCACGGGCTCGACGACGCTGCGCTGCAGCGGTTCCGGGAGCGGGCGGTGCCGCATCCGGCCGGTCCGGCGCGGACTCCGCTCGCCCTGCACGACGACGCCCGCCTGAGGGTGCCGACCACCGTAGTGTGCAGCAGCTTCCCGTCCGGGGCGATCCCGCGGATGGCGCAGTCGGGGCATCCGGTGGCGTCCGAGCTCGGCCGGTTGACCGACGTGGAGTACGTCGACCTGCCGACCGGTCACTGGCCGATGTGGTCCCGTCCCGCCGATCTCGCGGCGGCGATCGATACGGCGACGATCGATACGGCGGGGCGCCGCTGACGCGGTCGCTCGCTACCGGCCCGCGGCGAACAGGTCCTCAACGAACGCTGTGACGTCGTCCAGGGACGCCCGCATCGTCTCCAGGTGGCCGACGGGATACGACCGGAACACGAACCGCTCCCCGGCCGCGGTCAGGTCGGCGACGAGCTTGAACGTGAACGGCGCCGGGGTGACGGTGTCCGTCAGGCCCTGGCCGAGGAACAGTGGACGGTCGTAGCCGCGGGTGGGGATCTCGAGCATGTCGCAGGCGGCCCGGACCAGGGCCGGATCGTCGGTGCGTCGCGCCAGCAGGTCGCCGATCGACAGATCCCCGACCTCGGCCGCCGCCTCCTGGTAGCACAGGTCCTCGAGCCGGGCGAGGACCTCGCGGCCCCGCGGGCTGAGGAAGCGGTCGACGTCGACGTCGGGGCGGGTCGCGCGCATCCCGGCCAGCAGGTAGGCGATGAACACGGTGGTGCCGGTCAGCGGCAGCGGCGGAAGGCGCGGGTCACCGAACGGCACGAGGTGCTCGATGTTCGACGGCACGCCCAGCGCGACGGCGCCGCGGTAGTCGAGCTCGGGTGCGTACCGGGTCGCGAGGGAGGCCGCGACCATCGCGGCTTGACCGCCCTGCGACTGGCCGAGTGCGACCCAGCGGGACCCGAGGGAGGGTTCCACCGCCCGCGCGGCGCGCACCATGTCGATCAGGGCGTGGGCCTCCGACGGCCCGTCGAGGTAGGCGTGGAGGCCGGGGCTGCCGAGACCGGGGTAGTCGGTGGCGACGACCGCGTATCCCTGGGCGAGCCAGTGCGCCAGGTATCCGTTGTCGATGCGGCCGTCGAACCGGATCCCCGGGTCAGCGGCGTGCCGTCGACCAAGGGCACCCTGTAGTGGACGTCGTCCTGACGTACGGCCTGTTCATGCTCGCCGGCCTCGCCGCGGGTGGCACCTG